>PMCG01000251.1 GCA_003155335.1 Acidobacteriota bacterium | reverse complement strand
AGCCGTTGCCAGTCAGTCTACTGCAAACCTGCGGATGCGACTAGGGCTGTTCGGCTCAGGAACCGGCCCGCGCGGTCGCCCAGGGCTCAGGGTGTCTGGCTGTCGCCGTTCGAGTCCGCCCCGGGTGTGGCCGTTGGGAGCGGGGACAGCGTCTCGCGCAGGCGAATCATGGCGGTCCGGATCCGGGTCTTGACGGTTCCCAGCGGCTCGCCGAGCCGCTGCGCGATCTCGGACTGGGTCAGTCCATCGTAGTACGCCAGCTCGAGCACTGTTCGCTGCGGAGCGGACAGGCCAGACAGGGCCCTCCGGACGGCCAAGACCTCGACGTTGGGGGGCGTTGACGTCGTGCCGGGGGCCGCTTCGGAGGGATCTTCGCGCCGCGAGGTCCTGCGACGGAGCTTGTCGAGCGCCCGGGTCCGCGCGAGCGTCGAGATCCACGCTTCCGGAGTTCCGCGCGTCGGATCGTAGCGATCAGCCTGGCGCCAGGCTTGCACGAACACTTCCTGCACCACCTCTTCGGCATCTGAGGTGTTGCGCAGGATGCGCAGCGCCAGACCATTCGCCATGCTGGCGTATCGGTCGTAGAATTCGCCCAGGGCCTCATGATCGCCGTCGGCAATGCGGCTGATGAGGACCTTGGAAGCATGGGTCGGCATGGTCATGGCGATCTTACCGGAACCGGCAGATGCTGCAAAGGGGCCATCCGAGAGGGTGGGCCCTGGCGTAGTGAAAGTGGGGAAGGTCGGACGAGGATGGATGCCGCAGGGAACGGGAGTCACGCATGCGGCAAGGTGGTAGTGAGATGAGCGAAGAGTGTCAGGAACTGGTCGATCTCTACAGCCTCGACCTGCTCACGGGTAAGGACGCGCATCGTTTCGAGGCTCATCTTGAGAGATGCGGCTCATGCCAGGGCACGGTCGAGGCAAACCGCGCGGCGCTGGCTGTCCTGGGGCCGAGCGTGGCCCCGCCGCTGATTTCTCGCGAGTGGGTGCTCGATCTCGCGAAGGCGCCGCGCTCGCCGATCGACCTGCAGTCTCGTGCCTGGGAGGAGATCGCCCCGGGTATTCGCCTGCAGGTCTACGATGACGATGAGCCGCGCTACGTGAGGTCGCAGTTGATGTGGGCCGGGCCATGGGCTGTGCGGCCGTCGCATCGGCATCTCGGCGAGGAAGCGATCCTAGTACTCCAAGGAGGGCTGATCGTCGCGGGGAGAACCTACCAGAGCGGAGACATCTGCCGCGTGCGAGCAGGCTCCCTGCACAGCGAGCAGAGCGCTGGCAGCGGAGACTGCGTTTGCTTCGTCGTGCATCGNNCACCATGCGGCGTTTGGCGCTGCTGCCACACACGCGGTCCTCTCCTGAGGGTCGGGGATCCGTCGCCGTATCCCATTGAAAGGCAGAGAATTACTGGCGGTTCTTACGAGAAGGTGTCTTTCTGTCGACATGTCCACGAAAATGTAGGCGCTTGACGCGGCGCCTCCATGTTTGTAGCCTGTCTGCATGGCCGGTGAGGGCGTCAGCGAGGTCCGGCGACTCACCACTCTCCTAGAGCTCAGTCAGAATCTCGGCTCCACACTCAACCTCAAGTCGGGCCTCATGCGCGTGCTCGAGATCCTCGAGGAGCACCACGAGATCACAAGCGGCTCGATCACGCTGCTGGACGAATCGCGCCCCGAGCTTTCGATCGAGGCAGCCACCGGGATTCCCTGGCAGGTCCTGAGCCGCACGACATATCGCGTCGGAGAGGGGATTACCGGACGCGTCGTCGAAAGCGGCAAACCGGTCGTTGTGCCGCAGGTCAGTCGCGAGCCGCTATTCCTCAATCGCACGGGCGTGGGGCAGGCGTCGCCCAAAGGCGAGGTCACGTTCATCTGCGTGCCGATCCATATCGAGAACGACGTCGTCGGGACTCTGGGTGTGACGTTGCGCTTCAACAAGGACCGCGCATACGATCGCGAAGCCAAGTTCTTCGGCGTGGTGGCCTCGACGATCGGCCAGGCCGTGCGCGTGCATCGCCTCATCGAAGCCGAGCGCAGGAAGCTGCTGGACGAGAACAGCCAGCTCCGTCAGGAGCTTCGGGAACGCTACGAGTTTCGCAACATCGTCGGCAATAGCCGCGCCATGAAGCCGGTCTACGACCAGATCGCGCAGGTCGCCGGCAGTTCCACGACCGTGCTCGTCCGTGGGGAGTCGGGCACCGGCAAGGAGATNNGGGGCACTGCCGGAGAGCCTGATCGAGTCGGAGCTCTTCGGCTATGAGCCCGGCGCCTTCACGGATGCGCGCTCGGTGAAGAAGGGACGCTTCGAGCTGGCGAACACGGGCACGCTGTTCCTCGACGAGATCGGCGACCTGAGCCTTTCCACCCAGGTGAAGCTGTTGCGCGTGCTGCAGGAGCGCGAGTTCGAGCGGCTCGGCGGCGTCAAGCCCATCAAGGTGGACGTGCGCTTGATCGCGGCGACCAACAAGGACCTCGAGGAGGCGATCAAGGCCTGTACATTCCGCGAGGACCTCTACTACCGGCTGAACGTCTTCACGATCTTCCTGCCGCCGCTGCGGGAGCGCCGCGCAGACATCCTCCTGCTCGCCGACCACTTCGCGAAGCAGTACGCAACGCGCCACGGCAAGGACGTGCGGCGCATCTCCACNNGCGGTGCTGGTGTGCGAGGGTGGCGCGATCCACGCGCACGATCTGCCGCCGACACTGCAGACGGCGGAGGTGTCGGGCACGCTGCCGCAGCACTCGCTCGATGCGGCAGTGGCGGCGTTCGAGAAGGATCTGATCCAGGACGCTCTCAAGACGACGCGCGGCAACCGCGCCAAGGCCGCGCGCCTGCTCGATTCCACCGAGCGCATCATCGGCTACAAGATCCAGAAGTACGGCATCGCCCCCGCGCGTTTCCGCTGAGCGGCCGCGCGCGAGACGGCCGGGCGAGAAGCCACAGGAATGGCTCCGNNTGGTACGCACCTTGCTGCCGAGGCAGGCGTGCCTGACGTCCTGCAGGGCCCAGTCGAGCGGCTCGTCCACCGAGCCACTGAGCGCTTGGAGTCTGTTCCTGGAGGCGGTGCGCGTCTCGATCAGGTCGAAGCGCTGCGGCGGTTCTTGCGGCTCGAGACAGAGCGGCTGCGCATGCGGCATCGCGTCGGCCTCGGCGGCGACGAGATCGCCGCCGGCCGCAGCCAGCAGGTCGACTTGGTCGTGCAGCGGGTGTGCCAGTTGGTCGCGGCGGAGTTCGCGCCGGGGGCCCAGGTCGAGCTGAACGCGACGACAGTCGTGGCCTTGGGGGGATACGGGCGTGGAGAGCTCGCCCCGTTCTCGGACGTCGACATGCTGTTCCTCCACTCGGGGCGCGCCAGCGACGTGGTGCGCGAGTTCGTGGAGCGCACGTTGGCGCTGCTTTGGGACACGGGCTTCACGGTCGGGCACAGCTTCCGCACTGTGGACGAGTGCATCGCCATCGCGCGGGAGGACCTTCACTCGCGCACGGCGATGGCCGAGGCGCGCCGGCTGGTGGGCAGCGACGCTCTGTTCGGCACCTTCGAACGGCGCCTGGACGAGGCCATGTTCCGCAGCCGCAGCGAGACGGAGGCATTCGTCGCGGCGTTGCGCGCGGAGACCGAGGCGCGCTACCAGAAGTACGGCCGCGGCGTTGGCTTGCTCGAGCCCAACGTGAAGCAGAGCGCCGGCGGGTTGCGCGACCAGCACACGATCCTGTGGCTCGGGCACGCCCGGCTGCATGCCCGCGGGCTGGAGGACCTGCGAGACCGCGGGCACTTGAGCGCGGACGAGTACATGGTGGTGCGCCGGGCGCGGGCGTTTCTCGCGCGAATTCGCAACGAGGCGCATTTCTGCGCGGGCCGAAAGGCCGACCAACTGACTCTAGAACTGCAGCCGGAGCTGGCGGCGAATCTAGGCTATCGCGACTCGGGAGGCCTGGCCGCCTCGGAACGCCTGATGCGCGACTACTACAAACGCGCTCACGAGCTGCACCACGTGTGGGAGAGCTTCGCCGTGCGGAACGGGCTCCACACGCGCCGGCGCCCGATGCGACTGCGACTGCGTCTCAGGCGCGATCAGTCGCGATTCGAGGTCCACGACGGGCTACTGCACTTCCGCCGCGCGGAGCAGGCGTTCGATGGCGACCCGCTGGCCATGTTGGGAGTTTTCGATTCGGCGCAGTCGCAATCTGTCGAAATCGGCGACGACGTCAAGGTCGCGGTGCGCAAGTCGCTGGGTGACGTGGATGCGCGCTTCCGCTCGTCACGGGAGGCAGCGCGCACGTTCCTGTCGATTCTCGGCCGCCGTGGCCGCGTTGCCTCTGCGCTGCGCGCCATGCACGACACGGGTTTTCTCAGCCGCTATCTGCCGGAGTTCGCGCGGGTCACGTTCCTCGTCCAGCACGACCACTATCACCGCTACACGGTCGACGAGCACACGCTGACGGCGATCGAGTGCTTGGACGAGGTCGCCCAGACGCGCGAGCCCGAGGGAGAGCTGGGCGGGTTCAAGCGTGCGCTGGACGAGATCGAGGACGTGGCGCCGCTTTACCTCGCGCTCCTGCTTCACGACATCGGCAAGGGGCGCCGGGGCAGCCACGTTCCGATCGGCGCGCGCATTGCTGCGCGCGTCGCCGAACGCGTGCAGCTCGAGCGCGCGGTCGCCGAGGACGTCGTCTTTCTGGTGGGGAACCATCTCGTAATGTCGCAGCTCTCGCAAAGACGCGACCTGAGCGAGGAGACGCTCATCAAGGGCTTCGCAGAGAGCGTCGGCAGCCTCAAGCGACTCAACGAGCTCTTGCTGCTGACGTATGCCGACAATCGCGGTGTCGGGCCGGCGGTCTGGAGCGCCTGGAAAGCGGCGCTGCTCTGGGAGCTCTACGCCCACACGCGCGGGCTGCTGACAGGCAAGACGACGCGCTTGGAGGCGGACTGGCGGGGACGCGTGCGCTCACGAGTGGTCGAGGACCTGCTGGGCGTCTTCCCGGCGAGCGAGATCGAGCGCCACTTGGCGATGCTGCCAGACAAGTATCTGCGGACTGCGCGGGCGGCGGAAGTCGCCGCTCATCTGCGGTTGGTGGCGCGGCTGGCGCAACAGCCGCTGGTCGTCGAGTGGGGCGAGCGGCCGGACGGCGGCCAGACACAGCTCACGGTGTGCACCCAGGACGCCCCGGGTATCTTCGCGCGCTTGGCGGGAACGCTGACGGCCCATTCGCTCAACATCCTGAGCGTCGACGTCTTCACCCGCGAGGATGGGGTGGTGCTGGACACCTTCACCCTCGGCGACGCCCGGGCCCCGCGGCCCGTTGCGCCGGAGCAGCGCAGGCAGATCGAGACAGACCTGGCGTCCGCGGTGGCCGGCACGCTCGATGTCGCGCACGCGGTCGACGCGTGGCGAGGGCGGACCCAGCGCGGGGCGCAACTCCCGAGGACGCGCGGGCTCAAGCGCGTCGGGGTGCGCTTCGACACGACGGCGTCGCCGGTGGCGACCGTGGTGGAAGTGGCGGCGGAGGACGAGCTCGGCCTGGCGTACCGCATCGCGAGCACGCTCAGCTCCGTGGGCCTCAACATCACCTTCGCGAAGATCGGCTCGGAGAAGAGCCGGGCCTGGGACGTGTTCTATGTGACGGGCCTCTCCGGTGGAAAGCTGTCGCCGGGGGAGATGCAGACGGTCGAACGCGCGCTGCTGGTGGCGCTCGACGGCGGAGAGGGCAACAGGGACATGGAGGGAGCGAGATGAAGAAGGTCGAATGCATCATCCGGCCGCACCTGCTCGACGCGGTCAAGAACGTCCTGCAGGAAGCCGGAGTAGTGGGGATGACAGTGACTGAAGTGAAGGGCTACGGAAGGCAGAAGGGGCACACAGAGACCTATCGGGGAACCGAGTACCGGGTCGACTTCCTGCCCAAGGTCAAGGTCGAGGTCGTGGTCGCCGACGAAGCTGTCGAGTCCGCGGTCGAGGCCGTGATCAAGACGGCTCGCACGGGAAAGTTCGGAGACGGTAAGGTGTTTATCAGCTCGCTTGAGGACGTGGTGCGAATCCGTACGGGCGAGCGCGGCAAGGAGGCGATCTGACGATGCGCCAGATTAGACAGGGTTGGTCCGCGGTGACGGGCAGGTTGGCCCAGCCGGCGCTGCTGCGCGGTGTTGCTGTTGCTGCGCTGGTGCTCTTGTTCGGCGTTGCTGCACACGCGCAGGATGCCGCGCCGGCAATTAGCGCCGGCGACACGGCGTGGCTGCTCGCTTCGGCCGCGTTGGTCATGTTGATGACCGGGCCGGGGTTGGCGCTGTTCTACGGCGGTCTCGTGAGCCAGCGCAACATGTTGTCGACACTGATGCACAGCTTCTTCTTGCTGTGCCTGATCAGCGTGCAGTGGGTGATCTTCGGGTATTCGTTGTCCTTCGCGCCCGGGGGGCTGCTCGGCGGCCTCGATCACTTGTTCTTCCGGGGCGTCGGCCAGGGAGCAATTGCGGCTGCGCCCACAGTGCCGCATCTGTCGTACGCGATCTACCAGGGGATGTTCGCGGTGATCACGCCGGCGCTGATCACGGGTGCATTCGCCGAGCGCATGAAGTTCTCTGTATTCGTGGTCTTCAGCCTGGTGTGGGCGACGATCGTCTACGACCCGCTCTGCCACTGGGTGTGGGGCGGCGGCTGGCTGGGACAGCTCGGGGCCCTGGACTTTGCCGGCGGAACGGTCGTCCACGTCAGCTCTGGCGTGTCGGCACTGGTCGCCGCGCTGATCATCGGCAAGCGCGTGGGCTATCCACGGCGGGCGTTTCCGCCGCACAACCTGACGTTGACGCTCGTCGGTGGGTCTCTACTTTGGTTCGGCTGGTTCGGTTTCAACGCGGGGAGCGCTTTGCGGGCCAACGGTCTCGCGGCGCAGGCGTTCGTAAACACCAACACCGCCGCGGCCGCGACGGGTCTCACATGGGCCCTGATCGAGTGGGTGCACCGCAAGAAGCCGACGGTACTCGGTGTGGTCACCGGCGCTGTGGCCGGCCTGGTCGCGATCACTCCGGCGGCGGGATTTGTGACGGTCGCGGCTGCGATCGCGATCGGCGTGGGCTGCGCAGGCGTCTGCTACCTGGGCGTCAACCTGCTCAAGCCGCGCTTCGGCTACGACGACTCGCTGGACGTGTTCGGNNTCGGTGTCGCCGCGACCTGGGGCTTGGCGATCGTCGGCACGACGTTGATACTCGGCGGAATCAAGCTCTTCACATCGTTGCGCGTGACGGAAGAGGACGAAGTCACCGGGCTCGACCTCAGCCTGCATGGCGAAGCAGCCTACAATCTGCTCGGGTCCGGGATGGGGACAGAAGGACATTGGCCACACTGAACCGGCGTAGGAGGTTCGCATTTGTGATATACGGGGAGGCGCTCTCGGGGCTCGGGTCTTCCCGGTCATGTTGGCGTCGAGTCTCCGGCAACAGCGGCGCCGCGTGCCGCAACATGGAACGATTAGAGGAGGGGTATGACACCCAAAGACGTCATCAAGCTAGCTGAGACAAAGGGCGTGAAGATCGTCGACTTCCGCTTCATCGATCTGCCAGGAACCTGGCAGCACTTCTCGATGCCGGTCACCGAGTTCGACGAGAGCGTTTTCACAGACGGCCTCGGATTCGACGGTTCGTCGATCCGCGGCTTCCAGACGATCGACGAGTCCGACATGCTGCTCATGCCGGACCCGGCCACGGCGCAGCTCGATCCTTTTACCGAGGTGCCGACACTGGTCCTGATCTGCGACGTGAGAGATCCCGTGACCGGCCAGGCCTACTCGCGCGACCCGCGTTACGTCGCGAAGAAGGTCGAGGCCTACGTCAAGAAGCTCGGCATTGCCGACACGATCTTCATCGGGCCTGAGCTGGAGTTCTTCGTCTTCGACGACGTGCGCTTCGATCAGACGTACAACTGCGGCTATTACTTCATCGACTCCGACGCCGGCTTCTGGAACTCGGGGCGTCAGGGCACGCCGGAGCGGCCGAATCTAGGCTATCGTCCGAAGTACAAGCAGGGTTACTTCCCGGTTCCGCCTGCGGATCAGTTCCAGGATCTGCGTTCGCAGATGGTGCTGGCACTCGAGAGCGTCGGCGTCAAGGTCGAGATTCACCACCACGAAGTTGCGACCGGCGGCCAGGGCGAGATCGACATGCGCTTCGACTCGTTGCTCAAGATGGCGGACAGTGTGCTCTGGTACAAGTACTGCCTCAAGAACACCGCTCGTAAGGCCGGCAAGACGGTCACGTTCATGCCCAAGCCGCTCTTTCAAGACAACGGCTCCGGCATGCACACGCACCAGTCGCTCTGGAAGGACGGGAAGAACCTGTTCTACAAGACCGGCGGCTATGCGGACCTCTCCGACATGGCGCGTTGGTACATCGGCGGCATCTTGAAGCACGCGCCAGCGCTGTGCGGCCTGATCGCACCCACGACGAACTCGTACCGCCGACTGGTGCCTGGGTACGAGGCGCCGATCAACCTGGCGTACTCGCAGCGCAACCGCTCGGCTTGCGTGCGCATCCCGATGTACTCGAAGTCCGAGAAGGCGAAGCGCATCGAGTTCCGCACGCCTGATCCGACGTGCAACCCGTACCTGGCATTCGCTGCCTGCGTCATGGCCGGTCTGGACGGCGTCCAGAACAAGATCGATCCGGGCAAGCCGATCGACAAGGACCTTTACGACCTGCCGGCCGAGGAAGCCAAGTCCATCAAGCAGTTGCCTGGTTCGCTCGAAGAAGTGCTCAACGCGCTCGAAGCAGACCACGAGTTCTTGCTGAAGGGCGACGTCTTCACCAAGGACGTTATCGAGTCGTGGATCGAGTACAAGCGCAAGATGGAGCTCGACCCGGTGCGGCTGCGTCCGCATCCGTGGGAGTTCGCCCTCTACTTCGACATCTGATCGTCGTCTAGCAGACCCAAACACCCGCCCCGGCGATCGCGCAAGCGGTCGTCGGGGCTTTTCTGTCTCTGTGCGCGAGGCGCTCGCTCACGCGCCGGATGCGAGGCAGCGTCAATCCGACGGTCGCGAATGCCTACGCGCCGGAAGTCACGTAAATGTCGGAGCGACCGGCGGCACTGCCAGCGCGTGCTCGCGCGACGCTGACGTGGAAGTCATTGCAGGACAATGCAAAGGCCGCGGGCGAGGCGCGTCCTCGTGTGCGTGACGGCGCGTGGTACGCGAGTTGCTATACGACTCGGCAACTGCGGCGCGCCGGTGCGCAGCTTGGTAGAGCGCGCGGGGAAGGAGGCGTCATGAAGAAGATCGAGGCGATCATCCGGCCGCATCTGCTGGACGCCGTGAAGAGCGCATTGCAGGAGACAGGCATCGTTGGCATGACCGTCACGGAGGTGAAGGGTTTTGGCCGGCAGAAAGGGCACACTGAGACCTACCGGGGGACCGAGTACCAGGTGGAGTTCTTGCCCAAGGTCAAGGTGGAGGTCGCCGTCGCCGACGGCATTGTCCAGCCTGTCGTGGACGCGATCGTGAAGACAGGGCGCACCGGGAAGTTCGGGGACGGGAAGATATTCATCACGACGCTCGTCGATGTCGTGCGCATCCGTACTGGTGAGCGGGGCGAGTCGGCGCTCTAGAGACGAGCTGCAAGGCAAGGAGCGGACTATGACTTCGAGAAGAGGACGGTTGTTCGCAGGCCTGGGCCTGGCGCTGACACTCGCGATGACGCTCTCTGTGGTGGCCACGCCGGCGCCGGCTGCGGACCCGCCGGCGAGACCCGATGCGACGGGCGCGCACACGGGGTCGACGACAGCCGAAGAGGCGCCGGGCCACTACCGCATCTCGATCAACATCGTCTGGACGTTGATCACCGGCTTTCTGGTCATGTTCATGCAGGTCGGGTTTGCGATGGTGGAGACCGGCTTCACGCGGGCCAAGAACGCGGCGCACACGATGTCGATGAACTTCATGGTCTATCCGCTCGGCATGCTGGGCTATTGGATCTGCGGCTTCGCGCTCCAGATGGGGGGCGTGGGCAGTGTCGGGTCGCTCGGGGGCACGCCTGGGCTCGATCACGAGTTCGTGGTCAATCTGTTCGGAAGGTCGTTCGGCCTGCTTGGCACAAACGGATTCTTCCTCGGCCCGAGCGTCTACGACGTCGGCGTCTTCACCCTGTTCCTATTCCAGATGGTCTTCATGGACACGGCCGTGACGATCCCCACCGGCGCGATGGCCGAGCGCTGGAAGTGGTCGGCGTTCCTGGTCTATGCGTTCTTCATGTCGATGTTCGTGTACCCGCTCTTCGGGAACTGGGTTTGGGGCGGCGGCTGGCTGTCCCAGCTCGGCGCGAACTTCGGCCTTGGCCACGGCCACGTCGACTTCGCCGGTTCGTCGGTCGTTCACATGGTCGGAGGCGTGGCGGCTCTGGCTGGCGCGATGGCGCTCGGTCCGCGCATGGGCAAGTTCACTAAGGCGGGCAAGCCTGTGGCGATCCCTGGCCATCACCTTCCGATGGCCATCGTCGGCACGTTCATCCTGGCCTTCGGNNGCCTTCGGCTGGTTCGGCTTCAATACAGGTTCGACGCTGGCAGGCACCGACCTGCGCATTGGCGTGATCGCAACCAACACGATGCTGGCCTCAGCAGGCGGGGCGGTCGCAGCGATGCTCTACATGATGATTCGTTTCGGCAAGCCTGATCCGTCATTGATGGCCAATGGTCTGCTCGCCGGGCTCGTGGCGATCACGGCACCTTGTGCCTTCACGAATGCGCTCTGGTCCGTGGTCATTGGTCTAGTCGCTGGCGTGCTGGTCTGCGTCGCGGTGTTCTTCGTGGAAGGCACGCTCAAGATCGACGATCCGGTCGGTGCCATCTCGGTCCACGGGGTTAACGGAGCCTGGGGCTGCCTGGCGCTGGGGCTCTTTTCGGACGGCAGCTATGGCGACGGCTGGAACGGCGTCGCTGGCACTGTCAAGGGATTGTTCTACGGAGATCCAGCTCAGCTCGTGGCCGAGGTGATCGGCGTGGCTACGTGTTTCGCATTCGTGTTCGGCGCGTTCTATGTCTTCTTCAAGGTGCAGGACAAGCTCATGGGGATCCGCGTCTCTCCAGAGACGGAGATGGAGGGGCTGGATCTGCCTGAGATGGGCGCGTTCGCGTATCCGGAGTTCACGTTGTCGGGCAAGTGAGAGAGGCTGCGCGGCGGCAGCGTGACGCTCACGCGGCCATCGCTTAGATAGGGTGAGGAGGCAACAGACATGACGACCTTGAGAGTGCTGCTGATAAGTACGGCTTCATTGGCTCTATTGGCGGGAGTCGCCGAGGCCACGCCGTCAACAACGTATTGGACACCGATGACCATCGACTTCCAGTCNNTACGGCGTCCTGCACATCGGCGTGGACAACTATTTCACTGTTGGAAAGAAGCTGCAGGACGGTGGTGGCGGCTTTCCAACTGACGCGGGGCTCACCCTGGGAGTGCTGCCCGGGAGCAAGGTGCAGATGGAGGTCGGCGTCGATCTGTTCGGACCGCAGGACTATCCCCTGAGCTTCAACGCCAAGATCGGTACGCCGGAGGGGACGCTCTTCAAGGGGTCGCCGACTTTGCAGGCGGGGATTTGCAACGTGGGCACCAAGAAGGGAGTGACCGACCAGAACATCATCTACGGCGTGGTCGGCAAGACGATCAAAGGACTCGGCCGGCTTTCGGCTGGGCCCTACGTCGGCAATTCCACTGTCCTGGTCGACAGCGAGGGAAACAAGGCGAACTCCGGCGTGATGGTGGCGTTTGACCACAGCTTCGCAACGATCAAGGACAAGGAAGGCAACGAGTTCAGCCGCGTCGTCTTCGCTGCCGACTGGGCCTCGGGGAAGAACGCGTTCGGCGCGGG
>PMCG01000258.1 GCA_003155335.1 Acidobacteriota bacterium | reverse complement strand
TACATCATCGACATGGGGCCGGAGGGTGGTGACAGCGGCGGACGCGTCATCGCTTTCGGTACGCCCGAACAGGTCGCCGCACAGCGCGACTCCTACACCGGCCAATTCCTCGCAGACATCCTCCCCAAGCCCTCGTCCCGCCGCTCTTCCCGCGCCACGAGCTAGCGTACGGCAGCGCTCGTCTCGCGAGTCGGTGCGGCTCTGATCGCCCGGAACGGTCTCGTCGGAGTCAACCGCAGGCGGCAGCGAGAAGAACCGAGAGGTCGGCCACGGTAAACGCGAGCGACCGGCCGTGCCAGGGGCCGTTGAACGACCTACGGGTGGGGTTCGAACCTGTGCCCTCAACCACGGACGCGACGCGCGCTATCCGATTGGCACGACGTTCTATCCGAATGGATAGTCCTCGCCAACCACCGCGATCGACCTGGCCGAGCAACGACCTGCCGACATGCGCGCTGCCACAAGGAGTTGGCTCCCCGAGTCCCTCATAGTGGCATCAGGCGCGGCAGCCGGAACGCATCGTGCAACTCGAGCGTGCGGCGGACAGCGCCACAAACGGGAGGGACGAGCATGAAGATCCTACTGGTACAGCCCGCAGGCGAATGGGTGCGGGTTCGGCCCGGGCAGCCCCCGCTGCCTCGCGCCATGCTGCGCTTCTCCGTCATGCCGTTGACGATCGTCGGCGCGCTCACGCCATCGAGACACGCCGTGCGCCTGATCGACGAGAATGTCGAGGCCCTGGACTGCGACGAAGACGTGGACTTGGTCGCGATCACCTTCATGACCGCCCTGGCCCCGCGCGCCTACGAGATCGCCGCCGCCTTCAGGGCGCGCGGCAAGATGGTCGTTGCCGGCGGATATCATCCGACCTTCATGCCCGATGAAGTCGCGCAGCACTTCGATGCAGTGGTCGTCGGCGACGCAGAGGGGCAATGGCCCAAGCTGCTGGCCGACCTTGAGGCTGGCCGGCTGGAACGCATCTATCGTCGCGCCACACCGTGCGACGCCCGCGACATCCCCACGCCGCGGCGAGACCTCGTCGCCCACACCGCGCGTCACTACGTCACAGCGGACGCGGTGCAGATCGCCCGCGGCTGCCCCCACGCTTGCCGCTACTGCTCCATCACGGCGTTCCATCGCGGGACTCATCGCACGCGCCCTCTGGAAGCGGTGATTGCAGAGGTGCGGCGCCTCACGGGCGACTTCATGTTCATCGACGACAACGTCATCGCAGACCGCGAGTACGCCCGAGGCCTCTTCCAGGCCCTCGCCCCGCTCCGCAAGCGCTGGGTCACACAGTGCTCGATCGAGATCGCCGACGACGCTGAGCTGCTGGCGCTGGCCCACGCGGCGGGTTGCCGCGGGCTCTTCATCGGCATCGAGAGCCTTGACCCGCGCAACCTGGAGAGCGTCGACAAAGGCTTCGGTCGCTGTCAGAGCTACGCCGAGCGCATCGCACGCATACGCCGACAAGGCATTGGCGTCGTGGCGAGCGTCATTCTTGGCTTGGACCACGACGACGTCACTGTCTTCGAGCGCACGCTGCGTTTCCTCGAGTCGGCACACGTAGACGCCTGCCAGGTCAACATTCTCACGCCTCTACCAGGCACACCGCTCTACGGGCAGTTCGAGCGCGCAGGGCGCATCCTCGACCGCAACTGGGGGCACTACGATTTCCGGCACGCCGTCATCCGGCCAGCGAAGATGTCGGCAGAGGAACTCTCGGCCGGCGCGGATTGGCTTCGTCGCGAGTTCTATCGGCCAGCCCGCATCGTCCGCCGCGTGATCGAGGCTGCGCTGCGTCTCGGTCCGATGCCGGCATGGCTATCGATGCGTCTCAACCTCACGTACCGCCGCGACAACCTCCACGAGGGCATCATCGGCTGGAACCCGGCGTACCGGGCACACAGCGAGCTGCCCGGGACGGCGACGTTCCTACCATTGCGGCAGCGCAAGATGCACTCGCCGTTGTAAGCGCGCGGCCTACAGGACCGGCAACGTCCGCGCGAGCCTTGGTGGATGCGATGGCGAAACACGCGCGGCTACTTTCTCGGCGCGGTTTCGTACGACTTGCCGCGAATGAGCGCGTTGCGACTTCGACACTGGCCACTTCGCGGGAAGCCGCAGCCGACGCGAGGCGGGCTAGCGACCCAGGATGATGGGCAGGGTTGCGGCGAGGTCGGGGCAGTAGGCGCGCAGCAGCGGGCGCGTGCCGCTGGCCTCGATGTTGCCACCGCCGATGCCCACTGCGGCAAAGCCGGCCAGGCGGATCGAGACCACGCCAGCGCCGGAGTCTTCGAGGCCGATGACCCGGCCGCGCTGCTCGCGCGAGATGCCCAGGCCCGCGGCCGCCGTCTCCGCGTAGAGCCAAGGGTGCGGCTTGGGCGCCAACTCGCCCAGCGTCCCAGTCTGGCCAGGGGTCAAGCGCTCGCCAGCGGTGATGATGGCATCGTAGAACTCGAGCGGGTTGCCCATGCCGAGGCGGCGGAAAGCGGCGAGGATCTCGGGCCAGGCCTTCTCTCTGAGGCCGGAGGTGACGAGCCCGATCTTGAGGCCGCGTCCCTTGAGATCGAGCAGGAATTCCTTGAGGCCCGGGGCTGGCTCGAAGGCGTCGATCCGGCCGCGTCCGGCCGCGATCTCGTCCATCTCGCGGTGCGTGATGGCGTAGTAGTGGCGCCGCGCCTCAGCCAGCGAGCGGCCCGGACAGTACTGGTCGATGCAGTACTGCAAGTGCTCGGAGACCGAATGGCCCGAGACGAACGGCTCGTCCTCCGGCGCCAGCGCGAAGCGCGCATCGCCCATGAGCGCAGCCAGGGCGCGCTCGATGACCCACATCCAGAAGCGCTCGCTGCGCACGCTGGTGCCGTCGAGGTCCATCAGCACCGCCTCGGCAGGCGCCATGTAGGCGTCGTCCAGCAAGGGGTACAGCGCTGGCGGACCCAGGGCCGAACGCACCAGAGCCAGCGTCTTGTCCGCGAAGACGAT
>PMCG01000187.1:1723-3578 GCA_003155335.1 Acidobacteriota bacterium | reverse complement strand
GCGTCGCTCGAGTTCCTCGAAGGCAAGGAACTGCCCGGCGTGACCTATCTCAGCGAGCGCTAGGGCGCCCGCGCCCGGCGACCTCATGCCCGCCAGCGACGGTCCCTCGGGAGCAGCGACGGCCGGCGCGCCCCGCCATCCGTCGTCCTCACTGATCCCGGCAATCGTCGCGCTTGCGACGATCCTGGCAATACAGTTCGGCGCGAACATGACGCAGATCGCGTTCGGCCTGGTCACCGACACGCCCTACCAGCCGCCCAACCCGATCGCGCGCATGTCCCTTGTGCAGTCCGACCTGCGCATCATCCACAAGGCAACACAGGGGTACCTGGCCGGCGCCGAGGACTACGATGCCGTGCGGCAGTACGCGCGCAGCCACGACCCGTGGACGCGCCGGTTTCCCGGTGCGCCGATCGGCTACCGGCTGGTGGCGGCGATGAATCTGCTCTCCGAACGGGCCGTGCACTGGCTCTGGCTGCTCGCCGTGCCCGTCTGCGTCTTAGTCTCGCTGCTCGTCGCCACGCGCATGCTGGTCTCGGCCGAAGGTGGCGAGGGCCGGCTCGTGTTCCTCCTCACGCTGCTCGTGCTCCTCGCCAGCACTCCATTCCTCTTCCAGATAGAGCGCGGCAACGTCGACTGGATCGCGTTCACGCTCTACATGACGGCCCTCGCGAGCCTGTCTCGTGGGCATTCGTACGGCAGCGGAGTCCTGCTCGGCATGGCCACTGCCGTCAAGCTCTATCCGGGCTTCCTGCTCCCCTGCCTTCTGCTTTCGCGCCGCCTCAAGCCAGTCCTGACGGCGCTCGGCACGATGCTGGCGGTCGCGCTCGTCACGGGCCCGCGCAACAACTGGCAATGGCTCAAGACGACGGCCACGGATCGCGTGAGCACCTTCGGACTGCACCCGAGCAACGCGGGTCTGGCGAACCTGATCGGCGTGCTGGGCTTCTCGCAGAGCGCGATCCTCGCGAGCCTGTCGTATGCGATCTTCCTGTTGCTCGTCGTCGCGTTCTTGGCCGTGGTCTTCGTGCGCCAGCGCCGCGCCTCAGTCGACATCGGACGCATCGGGCTCATCGCGATCCCCTTCATGTTCCTGATGCCGCTGACGCATTGGGCCTACGCGCTGTTTGCCCTCGTGGCCCTGCTCCCGCTCCTCTCCGCCCTGTACTGCGAGCGCGCGGACCTGCGACCGCAGATTCTTGCCGTGTCTGCTCTCATCGGCGTCACGCAGGCGCCTTTCGTGGCGCTACGGTGTTTTGCGGTCGGACTCTCGATCGTGATGCCGCTCTACAGTGCCTGCGTCCTGGCGCTCTCGCTGCTCAGCATCTGGCTCGTGGCGCGCGGCGCTGCCGACGCGCCGCGTGCGACCCCGGCTGTTTCCGTATAGAATCCCTTCCCGTTCCGCACGTGCGCTCCGCACGTGTACGACGTGTCATCGCTTTCACGAGGTGAGGATCTGATGCGACGCAAGCTGATCGCGGGCAACTGGAAGATGTACAAGACCACTGGCGAGGCCAAGACCCTTGTCGAGGAGATCAAGAAGGGTGCGGCAGGCGCGCCCAGCGACATCCTGGTGGCGCCGCCCTTCACGGCCCTCGCGACAGCNNGGCGTGACGCACGTCATCCTCGGACACTCGGAGCGGCGCCAGTACTTTGCCGAGACCGACGAGGGCGTGGCCAAGAAGACCAAGGTCGCGCTCGACAACGGCCTCACGCCCGTCTCGTGCGTCGGCGAGCTTCTGGCCGAGCGCGAGGCAGGCAAGACTATGGACGTGGTCGGCCGCCAGGTCGACGCGATCCTCAAGGCGATCACCGCGGACGAAGCGACCAAGATCGTCATCGCCTACGAGCCCGT
>PMCG01000187.1:0-1713 GCA_003155335.1 Acidobacteriota bacterium | reverse complement strand
CTGATGGCACTGCCCGACGTCGACGGCGCGCTCGTCGGTGGTGCCTCGCTCAAGGCCGATTCGTTCCTGAAGCTCGTCCACTACGACAAGCAGTAGGGCCACCCGAGTGACGCAGTCCGGCAAGCTGGCGTCGGCGGCGTTCCTCGCGGCGCTCGTCGCGACCGGCAGCCTCGCGGCCGAGCCGCCGCGCCAAGGCGATCCGCAGAACAGGGGTCACGCCTTCGCTGCCGCGGACTACACGCAGGGCAAGGTTCTCGTCGTCTCCGCCGAAGGGCGTGTCGAGTGGGAACACGAGGCGCCGAACAGCAACGACCTTTGGGTCTTGCCAAGCGGCAACCTGCTTTTCACCACCGGTCACGGCGTGCTGGAGGTGACGCGTAGCCAGCAGGTCGTCTTCAAGTACGAGTCTCAGAGCGAGATCTACGCGTGTCAGCGCTTGCCGAACGGCAACACGTTCGTGGGCGAGTGCACCGCTGGACGCCTGATCGAGGTCGCGCCCGACGGAAAGATCGTGAGCGAGCTGCGGCTGCTACCTCCCGGCCAGGATGGTGGACACACCTACATGCGCAACGCGCGCCACCTGTCGAACGGGCACTTCCTTGTGGCGCACTATGGACTCGATGTCGTGCGCGAGTACGACGCGACCGGCCGGGTGGTCTTCCAAGTCCCGGCACCCGGCGGACCGCACAGCGTCGTGCGGCTCCCGCACAGCCACACGCTGATCGCGTGTGGGGATCAACGCGGCGAGCAGGCGCGCGTCTTCGAGGTCGATCGCAAGGGGCGCACGGTCTGGGAGGTCAAGGGCGACGATCTGCCCGGCGCCAGCCTCAAGTTCATGGGAGGCTTGCAGCGACTCCCCAATGGCAACACCGTCATCACCAATTGGCTGGGTCACGGTCACCTTGGCGAGGCGCCGCTGATCATCGAGGTCACCCCGGACAAGCGCGTCGTCTGGACATACGCGGATCACCAAGCCATGAAGACCGCGTCGAGCGTTCAACTGCTCGACGTGCCTGGCAACGCCGTCAAGGGCGAGATCTTGCACTAGAGCGCCGGCCGACGCGCGCGCAGAGCACCCGAGCGTGCTCGCAGTCCGCTGCATTCGCCAGGCCCCGCATTCTACCGACGGCCGTACAGCGGCCCATAGGCGGCACAAGCGCGGAAATCGGCGCCCTCGGGATCCTGGGTGCCGAACGCGCTCCAGGCCGCTGGACGGTAGACGCGCTCGGGCTCCACGTTGTGCATGTTCACGGGGATGCGTAGCATGGCGCAAAGCGTGATCAAGGCCTCGCCGATGTGCCCGGAGCTGATGGCGCCGTGGTTGGCGCCCCAGTTTGCCATGACCTGATAGGCGTCCGCGAAGGCCCCTTCGCCCGTGAGCTTGGGTGCGAACCAGGTGGTTGGCCAGGTGGGATCTGTGCGTTCGTCCAGCTTTGCGTGGACGTCCTTGGGCAGGTCGATGGCCCATCCTTCAGCAAGCTGCAGCACGGGCCCCAGGCTCTTCACAAGGTTCACGCGGATCATGGTCACGGGAAAGGCGCCCTGGGTGAGGTACTGGCTGGAGAAGCCGCCTCCCCGGAAGTAGTCGCGGGTGGCGGGGCACCAGCGGGTGGCCTCTAGGCAGGCCTTGGCCTCTTCCGGCGTGATCTCCCAGAAAGGCTTGAGGCAGGGCTGGCCGTTCTTCTTCAGTTGGCCCGTGGCGTCGAGGGTGGC
>PMCG01000063.1:1030-5933 GCA_003155335.1 Acidobacteriota bacterium | reverse complement strand
ACCAACGGTTTGCCGGTGCTCTTCAGGGCCTGGAGCAAGTCTCGCTGGACCCTGGGGAGGCGGATGTCGGTCCGATCGCCGCCCTTGAAGCCTTCGAGCTCGATGGGCATTTCTTCCCCTTCGAGTTGCGGGGACAGACCCACGAGCGCGATCACCACATCGGACTCGTTCGCGGTTGCGACAGCCTCGTGGAGCAGCGCGGCAGCAGGGGGCTGCCAGGTGAGGTCAATGCCAGCCGCGGCCGTGCCGTGCATGTACTCGAGACGAATCGAATGCGGCCGGGTGTTGTCGAAGTGAAGCGAGTCTTCCGTCTTCTCCGGTTGCGTTGCGTCGGCGATGAGCTTCCCATCGACGTACAGGCGAAACTGCTCGTGGCTCTCGCAGGCATAGCAGGAGGCGACCCGCGCACCGAGCTTGTAGTCGCCGGCCGCGGGAGGAGTGAAGGTGCCAGTCCAGCGCACGGAGAAGTCGTTGCGCTGAAGCCCGGAGACAGGGACGGCCTTGTCCCAATTGAAGTTCACGGTGCGATCGACGCGCACCGCGGCGGGCTTGCCGCTGAAGTCGGGGGCGCTGAAGTACTCTCCCGTTAGCCCTTCTCCGCCGTCAGCCGCGCGAAGCGCGGTGCGCGCGACGGGTACGGCGAATCCTTCGGCGAGACCAGATCCTTGCGCGTAGAGGATCTTTGCGTCCTTGAAACGGCGCTCGATGCCGCCGATGGGAGAGACCGGCTCGGGCGGCGTGCCGTTGTAGTTGCCCTGGAGCGACTGCACCAGCTCCGCGGTGGGTCCGATGACGGCAATTCTGCGAGTGCTCTGCGAGAGCGGAAGGAATCCGCGATCGTTCTTCAACAACACGATCGCCTCGCGCGCGGCCCGTAGGGCCAGCTTCCGGTGCTCGGCCGAGTTCACCTCGGAGAGCGGAGTGCGGCCATAGGCATACGATTGCGGCGGATCGAACATGCCCAGGCGGAAGCGCGCTGTGAACAGCCGCTTCACGGCCCGGTCGAGATCGGCCTCGGTGGCCAGGCCCTGCTTGAGTGAGTCGGGCAGGGCGTCATAGGCCGTTGCCTGCCCGTATTGACATTCGAGATCCGTGCCGGCCTTGACGGCCACGGCGGCGGCGTGCGCGAAGTCCGGCGAGAACTTGTGCCCGTTCGCAATGTCGGCGACCGCGGCGCAGTCGGAGACGACGTATCCGTCAAAGCGCCAGCTGTCGCGCAGGTGGTCCTGCAGCAGCATCGAGCTGGCGCAGGCAGGGAAGCCGTCGACGGCGTTGTAGGCGCACATCACCGACTGCGCGTGGGCCTCGGTGACAGCGGCGCGGAATGCTGGAAGGTAGGTGTCTTCGAGATCATGAGGGGAGACCTTCACGTCGAAGCCGTGGCGGAGCGGCTCCGGCCCGCTATGGACAGCGAAGTGCTTGGGCGTGGAAACGACCTTGAGGTATTTCGGGTCATTGCCCTGCATGCCGCTGACGAAGGCGACGGCCATGCGTGCGGTGAGGAACGGATCTTCGCCGTAGGTCTCNNCAGCGCGGGTCGCGGAAGATGTTGACGTTGGGCGCCCAGAAGGTGAGCCCGAAGAACCTCTCGTGTTGGTCTTCGCGCATGGCCTGGTGGTACTTGGCGCGCGCCTCGGTGGAGATGATCTCGGCCATCTGGTGCACGAGATCGGTGTCCCAGGTGGCGGCCATGCCGATCACCTGTGGGAAGTTGGTGGCGTATCCGCCGAAGGCGACGCCGTGCAGGCCTTCGTTCCACCAGTCGTAGTTGGGTATCGCGAGCCGAGGAATGGCTGCGGCATGGTCGCGCAGCTGCGNNGACCTTCTCTTCCAGCGTCATGCGTGCAACGAGGTCGTTGACGCGCTGCTCGACCGGCAGACTTGGATCGAGATAGGGCGCGTTTTGCGCCAGGGCTGGCGCGGTCATCGCAAATGCCAAGAGCGATCCCAACAGGAGTCGGAAACGAGGGCGAGACGTGTCGTGACAGGGCATGCCATTCCTCCGCGTGAGCTACTTCGACGACAGTCTACCTCGACGGAGTTGGGGGACAGGAGGAACTTTCAGTCCAGCCGACCTGTCACGTNNGGCCGTTCGGCTACGATGGCGGTGTGCCGGCGGGAGTCGTCATGCCTCTCATGATGCACGCGACTCACGCCGGCAACGGTTGTGAACCTACCAGCGGCCGCGTCCGCCGCCGCTCCCGCTCCCGCCTCCGCCAAAACCGCCGCGTCCGCCACGGCCGCCCCGGGGCGGGCCGCCGCCGAATCCGCCCCGTCCGCCGCCGCCGCCCTCCGTCTTCGGGCGCGCCTCGTTGACGACGATGGCTCGGCCCTCGACCTGTTTCTGATTCAACTGCGCGATGGCCTTCTGCGCGTCCTCGTCAGTGGCCATCTCGACGAACGCGAATCCGCGCGCCTGTCCCGTGCCCTGGTCGCGCACGACGCGCGCGCTCTCGACCTGCCCGATCTGCGCGAACAACTCGGTGAGCGCTTCGTCGCTCGTAGTGAAGGGGAGGTTCCCCACGTACAGCTTGCGTCCCATGTGCAACCCTCTCTTGGCGCCCCGCATTCCAGTCGGCTCGGCAAGTCAGCGGCCATCTCTCGGGTTGCACCGACGGGTGAGCAGCGAGCCGGGGCAGCGCTCGCATCGCCGCGACAGGCACAAGAAAGGCTCCGGGAACAGCACACCGCTGACAATCCCACTCTAGTGCATACCTTGGCCGGGCACAAATGCGCCAGTATTGCGCCACGGTCGCCCCAGCTGGCACGCGCGAGACGAATCATCCAGATTGGGGATGGGCGCGTCAAGGAGCGGGCTATACTGCGCGCATGCCGGCCGACACGCGCCTGGCAGCGCATGATGAGCGTGCGGCGCATGTCAAGGCGCTCGCGCTCGCCGCCGGATTCGATCTTGTCGGCATCGCCAGCGCCGAACCGCCTGACAGTCTGTCGCACTTCGGCGATTGGATCGCCGCTGGCTATTCAGGGGAGATGGCCTACCTCGCCGGGCAAGTCGAGAGGCGTCGCGACCTGCGCGTCGCCTTCCCCTGGGCCCGCTCGGTGATCTGCGTTGCGCTTGAGTACGACTCGTCGCCGCCGTACTCCACGGCCGCGCCGCTCGACCGTGGCTGGATCTCGCGCTATGCCTGGGGCGACGATTATCACGAGGTGGTCGGCGTGCGGCTCAGGCGACTGCGCGCGAGCCTGCTCGCGGAGCTGGGCCCGCACGAGTCGCGCGCCTACGTCGACACCGGCCCCATCGTCGAGCGTGCCTACGCCGTCGCTGCCGGCGTGGGTTTCTGGGGCAAGAACGGCTGTGTCATCGACCTAGAGCACGGCTCTTGGCTGTTCCTAGGCGAGATCGTCACCGATCTCCATCTCACTCCTGACACGCCCTTGCCCGGTCGCTGCGGACGCTGCACGGCCTGCTTGGACGCCTGTCCCACACGGGCGCTCGTCGCGCCGTACGTGCTCGACGCGCGGCGCTGCATCAGCTACCTGACGATCGAGCAACGCGGCGCGATCCCGGAGCCATTCCGCCAGGCGCTCGGGCGGCACGTCTTCGGCTGCGACGTCTGTCAGGACGTCTGCCCGTGGAACCGCCGCCGCCGCCACCGCGGCCCGTCCTCATTCGAGCCGCGACCGGGCCTCTTCGCGCCAGCGCTCGCGGAGCTCGCGGCGCTCGATGTGCAGGCGTTCCGACAGCGTTTTCGACGCAGCGGCATCGTGCGCGCCAAGCGCCGTGGTTTGCTGCGCAATGTAGCGGTGGCGCTGGGAAACGTCTCCGTGGCCGGCGGCACGGTGCCGCTTGATCGTCTCGCTTCAGATTCCGAGCCGCTGATCGCGCAGCAGGCGCGTGACGCGCTGCAGCGTATCAGCGAAGGCACGTAGGGGCGCCGCGCCGCTGCGCTAGATGAGGCCCGGGATCTTGAGCCCGCCGGTGAGGGCGCCCATCTTGGCCTGGACCTGCTCATCGACTTTGCGGTTGGCTTCGTTCACTGCGGCCAGNNTTGTTGACAGCCTCAGGGTCGATCGTCAAGCTCGCGAGCGCCTTCTCGCCGGTCATCACGACCTTGACCATGCCACCGCCTGCGGCGGCCTCGACGCGCAGGGCGGCGATCTCTTGCTGCATCCGCTCCTGCATCTGCTGCACCTGCTTCATCATCTTGCGTGGGTCACCGAAGGGATTCACGAGGCTCCTCCTGCCGCTCTAGCGGCTCGGTTCATTCTCGCGCACGTCCACGATGCGGCCGCCGAAGAGGTCGAGCGCTTCTTGCACCGCGGGCTCCTGCGCAGCCTCGGCTTGGCGCTTGGCGCGGCGCGCCTCTTCTTCGTTGACTGCGGTCTCACCGCTCTCGGCCTCGCCGCCACGCGCCACGACGCGCACCTGCACGGCGCGTTTGAGGGCCTTGCGCGCCAGGTCGCGGTATTCATCGGCGTGCATCTCGGCAAAGGCCACGAAGTCGGCGTGCACAGCTAGGACCAGGGTCTGCCCGTCGAGGTGCGCCTCGGCGCCACGCAAGGGCTGGACGAGCGATGGGCGCGCGGCGGCCAGCTCCATGAGCTGCGCCAGCAACGCATCGGCGGAAGAGGTGCCGACAGGCGTCGCGTCGTTCGCGCTGGACGCTTCCGAATCGCCGCGCGCCGCCACCCCGGCAACGACAGACGCCACGCGCGCTGGTGTCGTCGCGCCCTGGCTGCGGCTGGCCGTCGTTGTCGGCGGTAGCGCGACAGGCGCCGTGCCGAGCTCAAGCTGCTCGACGCGCGCGAGCAGCTCGGCGAATGGCATCAAGCGGCGCAGGTGGGCGAGCTTGATCAGCGCCAGCTCGAGGCTGATGCGCGGGTCCTGAGCCCAGCGCAGGTCGCTCTCGGTTTTGGAGAGGATGTCGAGGAAGCGCAGCAG
>PMCG01000063.1:0-1009 GCA_003155335.1 Acidobacteriota bacterium | reverse complement strand
AGTATCAGCTCGCGCACGAAGTGCCGGTAGTCAGCCCCGTACTCCGAGAGGCGTTCGACTAGATCGACTAGCGCCAGGCTGTCGCCCTCGGCCAGGGCGCGCGCGCCGGACAGCAGCAGCTCGCGGTCGATCAGGCCCAGCAGGGCCTGGACGTCCTCGTCGCGGATCTCCTCTCCGCTGAAGGAGAGGATCTGATCCAAGAGCGAGAGCCCGTCGCGCACGCTCCCCTCGGCGGCGCGGGCAATGCGCGCGAGCGTCTCGTCTGTGACCTTGACGCCCTCGCCTCGGGCCACCGTGCGCAGGTGTTCCAGAATCTCGCGCGTGGGGATCAGGCGGAAGTCGTACTGCTGGCAGCGCGACAGGATCGTGTCAGGAATCTTGTGGTACTCGGTCGTCGCGAAGATGAACTTGACCCGCGGCGGCGGCTCCTCGAGCGTCTTGAGCAGCGCGTTGAACGCCCCGGTCGACAGCATGTGCACTTCGTCGATGATCCAGATCTTGAAGCGATCGCGGGCCGGGTTGTAGCGCGCGCTGTCCCTGAGCTCGCGCACCTGCTCGACGCCGTTGTGCGTGGCGCCGTCGATCTCNNGCCAGCAGTCGCGCGGTGGTGGTCTTGCCGACGCCACGCGCTCCCGAGAAGAGGAACGCGTGGCCGATGCGCCCTGAGGCGATGGCATTCTTGAGCGTGCGGACGACTGTGGCCTGACCGACGAGCTCGTCGAAGCTCTTCGGCCGCCACTTGCGCGCCAGGACCAGATAGGACATGGAAGATCTCAGTGATGCTCCGGGTCGGTCCCACGTGAACCCCGGCGACCCCGCGGCACACTCGAGGATCGCCTAACCGTTGCTCCCTTCCGGGTCTGGCGGGGTTCGGCGGCTCGCGTTGCGCGGGACCGGGGCCCACGTGCGACCGGCCCGGACCGATAAGAGTAGCCTAGAACGGCGACGGCAGGTAGTGGGCCGCGCTACTGCGCCGCAAGAAGTGGGTGGCGGAGAGAGGGGGATTCGA
>PMCG01000125.1:10864-11106 GCA_003155335.1 Acidobacteriota bacterium | reverse complement strand
CCCACAGTGATGAGGCCGCCGCATTCGGGGCAGCGACCGCTCAATTGTCGCGTCCTCTCAGGATCGAGTCGCACCTCGCACTGGCGATGGCCGTCGAGGTGGTACTTGCCTTCCTCCGGAAAGAACTCGATGGTCTCGGCAAAACCCGCGCGCGTCCGCAGCGCAGCGAGCAGTGCGTCGTAGCTGGGCTCGATGTCGAGCACGTTGGCCTCTCGGCCGAGGTTGCCCGGAGAGTGCGCGTC
>PMCG01000125.1:0-10813 GCA_003155335.1 Acidobacteriota bacterium | reverse complement strand
TCGAGTGAGTCGAAGCCTGACTTGGAACCGAGCAGCGAGAACCACGGCGTCCAGATATGCGCCGGGATCAGGAATGCCGCCGGATCCGTATCGAGCGTAGCCTGGAGCAGGTCGCGCGCGTCGAGCCCGAGGATGGGCCGGCCGTCCGAGGCCAGGTTGCCGATCGCTGCCAGGCGGGCGCTGAGCCGCTCAGCCGCTGCGAGGCTCGGGACGAACACGAGGTTGTGGTTCTTTCTGACCCGGTCCCCCTTCTTGTAGATGTTGGCGATCTCGACTTGGAGCACGAAGCGCACGGACCCGGCGCAGCCTTTCGCCACGCCCCTCTCGGCCTCGCGCGCCAGATCGGGCTTGAGCCGAAANNCGATCCCCTTCTCGAGCGCAGCGCGATGCAGCGCGACAAAGTCCAGCTCCCGGCTGGTGGCGCGCGAGAAGCGCGAGTGGACGTGAAGGTCCGCGATGAGCCGCATGTGCAGATGATAGCGGGCACGGCGACCTCGCGCGTCGGAGCGGTTGCCCCTCTGGAGCCGCGTGGAGCCGCGTGCGCTGGAACGTCAGGGCCGACTCGGCTATACTGCGATGGTTCTCGGGCCGGAAAGGCCGGCTCCAAAGTCAGGGAAACCATGACGATCGTCTACTACGTTGCCATCTTCTTCCATCTCGCCGCCTGCTTCTTCCTCATCGCCGTCGTCTTGCTGCAGCAAGGCAAGGGACAAGATCTGGCCAGCGCCTTTGGCGGCGGCGGGTCGCAGACGGCCTTCGGCCCCCGCGGCTCGGCCAACGTCCTGTCGCGGGCCACGACCATCCTGGCGGCTGTCTTCATGGTGACGAGTCTCGTGCTGTCGACTGTGCGCCCCAAAGCCAAGGGTCTGCTTGACGAAGTGGCGGCCCCCACGCCAGCCGCTAGCGTCGCAGCGCCGCCCAGCGCGCCTGCCGCCTCGCCTTCGCCCGCGGCGCGATAGGCCCGTCGTCTCTCGGAAAAGGGAATACAGCGGCGTGCGCCTCTGCCGCAGGGTGGCGCGGCTAGGGCTGTTTCGTGTCGGGTGCCGTGGCAGGCGGCTCCAGCGTGAAGGGCTCGCGCAGCTCGATCGTCTTCCCCGTTACCGTGTCCGCGACGCTCAGGACGAACTCGTATTCGCCGGGATCCAGCCCGTCCATGCTCAGAGTGACCAGGCGGGACACGACTCCCTTGTCCCGCACGAGGATCGGTGTCGGATTGCCCTCGCGCACGACGCGGCCGTCCTGCGCGACGATCTTGTGGCCACAGACGACTTCGGCCTTCCCGCTCTCTTGTCCGCGGGCAGCGCCAAAGACCTCGAATTGGGCATAGAGCGAACCGTGCGTGGAGAAGACGCGGCGCGCGAGCGGCACCAGCTGGGGCATGCTGGGATCGTCCGGCGAGGGCACCTTGACGTCACTCAGGATGAGGCTCGACGTGCGGAACCCACCGAGCTCAGGCAGTGCAAAGGGGTGCACCACGCTGCCGAACTTCTTGCTGTTCTGGTCGCGGACGACGAGTCTCGCCTGATAGGCGCCCGGGCCAACGTCGAAGTTGTGCTCGAGCGGATACCAAGGGGTCTTCGCGAGCGTCTGCGGCCGGAGACGCATCTGTATCGTCTCGGAGTACTGAAAGACCTCGCCCGTCTCCCGGTGTGAAAGCACCAGCAGCGCATCGACGTTGTCGACCAGCCGCCCCTCGCTCTCGGTGAACGCCAGGTTGCGGAGGTCGATGTCGGCGACGATGACGACCTTGGCGCGGTTGATCAGCGTCTCGCCGAAGGCATAGGAAGTCATGCGCAGCGGGATGACGTCTGCGTCGAAGGGCGAATCGAGCGCGTGCTGCAGCTCGGGATCGACCTCGTCCGCGGCCTTGGCGGTCTTGCTGACGAGGCCGGGCGACGGCGCGAAGTAGCCGCGGCGCGCACGCACCATGACACCTTTGCGGCTGACGCGAACGGCGATATGTCGAAAACGACCGTCCTGGTAGTTCTCGCTGGGCGAGTAGCCGAGCAGATAGTAGCCGCGCGACTCGCTGGCGATACGCGCGATGCCGGCAGTCAGGTCGCTGGCGTGCTGGATCGAGAATCCGCCGGTCTCCGTGGCGATCATCTCGGCACCCTCGCACTCGGGACGCATGTCCGCGAACAGCGGGATGATGTCCGACCGGAAGGTCGGGTTGCCGAACACGGCGCTGTAAGCAGAACCCTCGTTCGCCAGGCCGCGTGTGCCGAGAAAGTAGATCGCCGTATTGGCGCGACGGGCCGCGTCGACCACGTCGCGGAACTCGCCGAGCTCGGGGTTGAAGATGAACCCCTCTGAGACGAGGATCACGGACTTGCGCCCTCTGCCGGTGGCCAGGGCATCGAGCAGCCGCTGCATCCCGCTCAGGGTGAGGCGATCGCGCACCAGCGCTTGGTCGTACGCTTCGCGCGCACGGGTCTGGATGAACGGGTTGATGTCGCTCGGTACGGGGTTGTCCTTGTCCTCCTGGAGCTGCTGAGTCAGCCCCGCCGACTCGAAACGGCGCGTGATCAAACTCGCCAGCTTCTGATCCCGGCGGTCTGTGATGGCCATCGCCTCGTAGTCGGTGATGCGGTCCTGCATGGTCGCCTCGGCCACGCGCCGGCCCTCGAAGCGCTGGAGCACCCCCATCAGCTCGTCGCGGCCCGACTCCATGCGGGCGTTCCACCAGGCGCCGCCGGAGCTGGCCAGCAACAGCACGCGGTCGCCCTCGCGCACGCCGCTGTGCAGGAACTCGGCCACGGCGAGCTTGGCGCGATACGCTTGCTGCGGCGTCATGTGCATGTCGTCAAAGACGACGGCGAATATCTGCGCGTTCTTGACGTGAGGGCCGACGTTGGTCGCGATCGCGGGCGGCCGCGATCTGGGCGCGGGAGGCACCGTCGCTGGTTGCACGGCCTCGAACGTGGCGATCTGCTGCAGCACGCCTTCTTCGCTCACCGTGAAGTCCTCACGCCGCAGTCCCGTGAGAGGAACGCCGTTCTTGTCGACCACCACCGCGTCGACCGTGACCAATTCGACCTCGGAGCCGAAAGTCAGCGGTGCTGCCGGAGCGGCCGGCGCTTGCGGCGGCCGGGGCGCCGCGAAGCTCACAGCCGCGGTTGTCAGGGCGAGCACGGCCGTCGTCGCGAGCCGACGCATCATCGCGCAGGCTCCGTCGACGCTGACGCCCGCCGCAGGCTCGAGGCGTCATTCGCAGCGCACGCAGGCTCCGCTCCGCTGGCGTGACTCCCACCGACAACGGACGCTGCCAACCGATTGAGGATCTCCGCCAGCGAGATCTCCGCCAGCGTGCCCAGGACGAGGTCGCAGGGTGGCAGGGCGAGCGGACGGGTCACTTCGCTCGGGACAGCCACGCAGCGCATGCCGGCCGCCAAGGCAGCGCGCACGCCGTTCGGCGAATCCTCGAAGACCAAGCACGCGCCTGCAGCGAGCTGCAGTCGCGCGGCAGCGAGCAGGAAGAGATCTGGTGCGGGCTTGACGCGCGCCACGTCCTCGCGAGCGCAGACTGCGGCGAAGCGTTCCCGAATGCCATGGTGCTGGAGCCAGGTGGCGACCCAGGCCCGGGGACTGCTCGAAGCCACGGCCAAGCCGAGCCCGAGCCGCCCGGCATCGTCGAGCAGCCGGGCCACTCCAGGCAGGAGCGGCAGCGTGCGACAGGCCTGCCAATGCTGCTCGCGCGTCGCGCGCTCGAGCGCAGCGGCGTCGAGCTCGTGGCCAGTGAGTTGCGCGAGCCGCGCCGCAGGATCAAAGCCACCGTGCGTGCCCAGGGCGTGTTGCCACTCGTCGAGCCCCAAGCGTTGACCGTGACGCGCGAAGATGGCCTGCCAGATCTCGAAGATGGGCGCCTCGGTGTCAACGATCAGCCCGTCGAAGTCGAGCACCAAGCCGCGGATCTGCGAATCTGCTCTCGTCAACCGTCCTCCAGGGCGTCATCCTTTGGACGCGCAGAGTGCGCGCCGGGTTCGCACCCNNCGCTCGCTCGCGGTCGCGAGCATTAGCGGCTATGATGCCAGATGAGCCGCGCGGGACGATCCGCGCCCCTCCGGTGCTAGTAGGGAGGCATGGATGATCCGCGCGCATGTCGAGTACGTCGGCTTCTCCAGCGATGGCGTCGCCCGCAACTACACGCTGCGCGCCTGGTCGGCCAGCGGAGCGACGCGCGACTTCGTCCTCGCAATCGCCAACGAGGCGTTTCTCTCCCGACGCGTGCGCTATCAGGACGGGCCGGAGATCTGCTACCTGCGACTGCTGCGCGATCTGGCCGAGTGTGGCGACGAGCTGCCACCCGGGCAAGTCAGCATCAGCGACGACGATCTGGACCAGTACCGCACCGCCCACGCCGCAAAGTCGCCGGCACGTGCCACGTTCAGCTAGAGCTCGCCTGGTTGCCCTCGTGCGCAGCCGGATCTTCATCCCGTTCGTTCCTGGGCATCGGGGGCGCCTAGAGTCGACGCAACGCTAAGGCGATTCGAGACCAGCCCCCGAGGATCTGACGACCTCGGGGGTCTTGTTTTTTTCGGGAGCTTTTCGCATGACCGTCATCGAGGAAGGCTTGCTAGCGGAAGGGATGCAGGGTGTCGTCGCCTGGCCGCGGCGCGTCGGACAGCTCTACCGCGATGCCTACTCCGGTCTGCCGCGCGCGGCCTGGTTGCTGGCGCTGATCGAGTTCGCCAACCGCAGCGGCGTGATGGTGCTCTTCTTTCTCACGCTCTACATGACGCGGCGGCTCGGCTTCTCTTTGGCCGACGCCGGCCGGGCAATGAGCGCCTATGGCCTGGGCTCAGTGATCGGCACGTACTTCGGCGGTCGCTTGTGCGACCGCATCGGCGCCTATCACGTACAGAAGATCAGTCTCGCCTCGGCGGGAATACTGCTGATCGCGCTGAGCTGGCCACGCACGCCGCTGACCGTCGCGCTGATGCTGTTTCTGCTGGCCATCGCCCAGGAGGCACTCCATCCTGCCAATGCGACAGCAACGGCGAAGATCTGCGCCGCGGAGCTGCGGCCAAAGGGCTTCGCGCTCAACCGCCTGGCCGGCAATCTGGGGGTCAGCATCGGTCCTGTCGCTGGCGGTTTTCTGGCGCTGGTCGACTACCGCTGGCTCTTCTGGGTCGACGGGCTGACCAGCCTCGTGGCGGCAGGCCTGGCCCTGACGCTCCTTCCCAGCGCAGGCCCGCACGACGGCCAGCGGCCGGCACCGACTCGCCGGGCATGGCGCGACTTGGGGTTTCTCGCCATGCTGCCGCTGTTCTTCGGCGTCGGGCTGATCTTCGTCCAGATGCTGAACGCCTTCCCGCTCTACATGCGTATGGCGTACGGCCTGCGCGAGAACGCGATCGGCGGCCTCTTCACGGTGAACACCTTGCTCATCGTGACCGTAGAGATGATCCTCATGCACGCGCTCAGACGGGCGCGTCCCGCGCGCGTGGTGAGCCTCGGGACTTTGCTGCTCGGGCTGGGCTTCTCGCTGCTGCCGCTCGGAAGCGGCCTGCCTTACGCCGCGGTCACGGTCATGGTTTGGACGATGGGCGAGATCCTGACGGTGCCCATGCTGATGACGCTCGTTTCAACGCGCGCCGACGAGTCGGCCCAGGGCGAGTATCAGGGATTGTGCAGCCTGGCCTTTGCGATGGCGTGGGTGATTGGCCCATCCCTGGGAATGACGATCTATGCTCGACTCGGCGGCGATGCGCTCTGGTACGCCTGCGGCGGCCTGGGTGTCGCACTCAGCCTGGGCTATGCGCTGCTGCGTGCCAGCGCGGGGCCGCGAGCTGCGGCGTCTTCGAGATGAACCCTCGGCAGCGTTGAGACGCCCGTGAGAGGCGCGCTCGCTACTCGAGCTCGATCTCAAGGCCTCCGATGCGGCCCGCAACGACGTTGTAGACCCATGCCGACAGCGCTCCGAAGACGAAGCCCAACGCGGCGTAGAGGAGCGGAAGCAGCACGACTGCGGCCACGCCGCCCACGAGCATCATGATCCCAGCCTTGGATCCACCGACCACGGTGATGATCCCCGTCACGCCCAAGACCGCGCCATAGATCAGACCGAAGATGAGCCCCATGACTCCCATCACCGCGCTCTGGATCTTGGCGAACGACAGCACGCCGACGCGCNNTTGCCTGGCGATTGACGTCCCTGCCATCGTACTCCTTCGCCGGGCGATTTCCAGATGGGCGCGAGGCCGGGTATCCTCTATGTTCAAGCGCCGATGAACGACAAGGACTACGTTCTCCCCCTGCCCGAGACCAGAGACAGACGCAACCTGGTCTTCTTCGTCGCCAGGCTCATCGCGCAGGCCGCGCACCGCCTGCTCGTCACAGCACACGTGGAGTTCGACCCTGAGCTGCTGCGCGTGCGGCGGCTACCGGACACGGTCTTCTTCTACGTGGGTCTGCATCGTAGCCTCTGGGAGACCAGCGGCGCCCTGGTGCCCATGTACGAGGCGCGCCTGCCCCTGCCTTTCGTGGGGATGGGCGACAATCTGATCCACGGTCGCTTCTTCCAGGGCTTGGCCAAGCGCGTCGGGCTCTTCCTGATCCGCAGGCCGAGTAGCCGCGGCGACATGCTCGAATCGGCGCGCCGGCTGCGTGGCGACGTCCTCGGATACCTGGCACGCGGCCTGGACGTGCTGCTCTTCCCCGAGGGCACGCGCAAGAACGTGGCCAAGCGGCACACCTATGGCGAGTTTTTCCCGGCTGCGTTCGAAGCGCTCTTGGAGTACGGGCGCAACAGAGAGAAGATCTGCGCCGCCAACCCGGGCATGACGCCGCGTGAGATGTACATCGTGCCGCTGAACGTGGACTACAGTCAGGTGCGTGAGGCGCACGAGCTGGTCGACCGCGGCGTGGGACACCCCACGACACTCCACGTCTTCGACTCCCTGTCGATGATCCGCAACATCGGTGACACCTATCTCTCGTATGGCAGGCCGCTGCGGGTGGCGGAACTGCTAGAGCTCGACCGCAAGCGGCTCGCCGCCGAGAGCCGTCGCCAGTGCATGGAGCTGGTGAAGATCCTGCCGATCAACGTCGCCTGTCTGGCGATGCTGCGGCTGGACGCGACCGCGCCGTTCTCACGGCCCCAGCTCGAAGACGCGGTGCGCGACGTCGTGGCCACGCTCGCGCCGCGCGCCGACCGCTTCCGCGGCTTCTCGCTCGGCGACGCCCCCAGCGAGATCCTGCGTCGGGCGGGTCAACGTCAGCTCAGCTTCGAGCGTCTCGATCCCGACTGCATCCCGCTCTACCACCTCTACGCCGACTACGTTCGGCACTACTTGCCCACACCACCGGCGAATGCGTAGCCGGCGCGGCCTGGCCTCCGCTTTCTAGGGCTCTTGCGCCGTCCCGGCGCGCTCAGTCTGCCAGGATCTTCTCGATGCGGCTGAGCTCGTCGTCCGAAAGCGCCGGCGCCCGGACAGCGGCCACGTTCTCCTCAAGCTGCGCCACGCTGCTGGCGCCGATCAGCGCAGACGTGACCACCGGAAGCCTGAGCACCCATTGCAGGGCCATCTGCGCCAGCGTCTGCCCGCGCGCCGTGGCCAGCTCGTTGAGCTGACGTATCCTGGCGAGCCGCTCCTCGGTGATGTGCGCGGCTTTCAGGAAGCCGTGTGGCTTGGCAGCGCGCGATCCGGCCGGGATGCCGCTGAGGTAGCGGCTCGTCAAAAGGCCCTGCGCCAAGGGCGAGAACGCGATGCAGCCGATTCCCTCGCGGGCCAGGACGTCCGTCAGTCCACCTTCGATCCAGCGCTCGAACATCGAGTACTTCGGCTGATGGATCAGGCACGGCGTACCCAAGCGCGCGAGAAACGCGGCCGCCTGCGCCGTCCGCTCGGCGGAGTAGTTGGAGATGCCCGCGTAGAGCGCCTTGCCCTGGCGCACCGCGGCATCGAGCGCCGACATCGTCTCCTCGAGCGGCGTCTCGGGATCAGGGCGGTGGGAGTAGAAGATGTCGACGTAGTCCAGCCCCATCCGCCGGAGGCTCTGGTCCAGGCTCGCCAGGAGGTTCTTGCGCGAGCCCCACTCGCCATANNGGGCCGGGCCACATCCAGTAGCCCGCCTTGGTCGACACGATCAGCTCGTCTCGATAGGGCGCGAGATCGAGCTTCAGGATGCGGCCGAAGCTCTCTTCAGCCGAGCCGGGAGGCGGGCCGTAGTTGTTGGCCAGGTCGAAGTGCGTCACGCCCAGATCCAAGGCGCGCCGCACGATCGCCCGTCCGGTGCTGAAGACATCCACGCCGCCGAAGTTGTGCCACAGGCCCAGTGAGATCGGCGGAAGCTTGAGCCCGCTGCGGCCACAGCGACGGTAGCTCAGTTGCTCGTAACGGTCCTCGGTGGCGGTCCAAGGCATGTCTTCCTCCGTGGTCGTGAACCGCACCCGCTGCCGGGGGCTATGCTCCGCTCGCATGCGCGAGCGTCCGCTCCACGACAACGGCGGGAGCGACGCTCTCCGCGGCAATGCGCTGCGCGACGTGCTCGCTGATTCGCCGCGCCAGTGGCCCGAAGTGAAGATAGAGCGCACCGAAGGAGACGGCGATCTTGGCCGCGCGTGGATTGTGGAGCAGGGTCCCCAAGAAGGCCCGCCACCACGGCGCCCGGGCACGGCGGTCGCGAACCCCGAGGCGCCAGCAGATGCGCATCAAGGCCTTGAGCTCGCGCAGCGTCTGGGTGAACCGCGGACGGAACTGGGCGTGCGAGCGGTCCAGAGCGCGCGTGGCGCGCAGCACGCGGCCGAAGTAGGCCTCGGGCGCATAGATGCGCTCGATGACTTCGCGATAGTCGGCCAGGGCCTCGCGTCGCGGACGCTTGAGGTCGAAGTTCAGCCCCGACATGCATTGGTCGATCTTGTCGGGGAGCAGCCGGTCGTGGTCCGGATGCAGCCGGCCCTCGGTCTCCAGGCGCCGTGCGAGCTGCGTGTTCGGGAGCGCGTAGAGCAGCCCGACCATGCAGACCGGGATGGCCGCGTGCTCGATGAAGTCGGTCAACCCGGCAGCAACGCTGGCCCGCTCGGTGTCGAAACCGATGAGGAAGCCCGCGTTGACGAAGATCCCGGCGCCGTAGATGCGCTCGATGCCCGCGACCATGTCGCGGTGTGTGTTCTGCGCCTTGTGCGCTGCTGCCAGCGCCTCCTGGTCAGGGGTCTCGACGCCCAAGAAGACGGCGAAAAAGCCCGTCTCCTGCATCAGGTTCAGGAGCTCCTCGTCGTCCGCGAGGTTGACGCTGGCCTCAGTGGTGAACTCGAAGGGATAGCCGCGGGCCGCAAGCCAGGGCTTGAGCAGGCGCAGCAGGCTCTTGAGCGCAACGCGATTGCCGATCAGGTTGTCGTCCACGAAGTCGACGTGCCCGCGGTAGCCCAGGCGATAGAGCGCTTCGAGCTCGGCGAGCATCTGCTCCGGCGCCTTGACGCGTGGGCGGTGGCCGTTGATCTCGATCACGTTGCAGAACTCGCAGCCGTACGGGCAGCCGCGCGAGAACTGCACGCCGACGTGCAAGTAGCGATCGAGCTTGAGAAGGTCGAAGCGCGGCATCGGCGAGCGTGCGATGTCGGGGTAGCCGGAGGCTTGGAACACGCCGCGCGTGTCGCCGCGCTTCCAGGCCGCCACCAGGTCGCCGATCACCTCCTCGGCCTCGCCGAGCACCTGGAAGTCAGCCTGGGCGTAGACGTGCGGACTGCACGTCACGTCCGGCCCGCCGATGGCGACGAGCTTCCCGCGCGCGTGGGCACGGGCCATGATCTCGATCGCGTCGCGCTGCTGCGGCAGCATCGCGCCGATCATCACCAGATCCGCCCAGTCGAGGTCGCGGTCCTCCAGCTCCTCGACGTTGCGNNCCTGGTAGTTCCAGAAGGAATCCGGACTGAAACGCGGACAGACGAAAACGACGTTGGTGCTATCAGGTCTCACGAAGGGCATCTGCTCCCAGTACCGGGACAGGCCAGCTGCAGGCGGGCATGGGTTGGGGCGCCAACCCCGGACACTACAGGATACTCGATTAGGGGCCCGCGGTCACCCGTACGTTCCTGCTCCGCGCTGCGGTGGGCTATCCTGAACGCCGTCATGACCGCTGCCGCTCCGTCTTCGCCGGCATCCAACCGCTGCTACAAGTACTACGACCTGCTCATGGCGGCATTCGTGACGGTGCTGCTGTGCGCGAACCTGATCGGCGCCTCTAAGGTCTGCCAGGTCGGCGGCTATACCTTCGGCGCCGGCGTGTTGTTCTTTCCGATCAGCTATCTCTTCGGCGACGTCCTGACCGAGGTCTACGGCTACGCCCGCGCTCGCAAAGTCGTCTGGTCCGGTTTCGCGGCCTTGTTGTTCGCGTCGTTCATGAGTTGGACCGTCCTGGCCATGCCGCCGGCGCCCGGCTGGCCGCATCAGGCCGCGTTCGAGACGGTCTTTGCCAACACGCCGCGCATCGCGCTGGCTTCGCTGATCGCGTATTTCTGCGGCGAGTTCTGCAACTCATATGTCCTGGCCAAGATGAAGATCCAGACCAAAGGGCGATTCCTGTGGATGAGGACCATCGGTTCGACCATCGTCGGGGAAGGCGTCGATTCTCTGGTCTTCTACCCGCTGGCGTTTCTGCGCGCACCCGGCTGGACCGATCAGCAAGTGATGGCGGTGCTCGTGGGCAACTACTTCGTGAAGGTGGCCTGGGAGGCCGTCGCCACGCCCTTGACCTATCGCATCGTGAACTTCCTGAAGCGCGCCGAGCGCGAGGACTACTTCGACACGCACACGGACTTCACCCCGTTCTCGCTCGAGGCGTAGCGCGGGCCCGCTGCGTTCCGTAGTAC
>PMCG01000144.1:10943-13611 GCA_003155335.1 Acidobacteriota bacterium | reverse complement strand
CTCGATGCAGCGCAACGACGCGGCCTGGGCCTCGACGCATCGACGCTCCAGGACCCAGAAGGGCTCGATCGCTGGCTGCGCAGCCGGCCGGAAGGAGCCGGGCAGCTCGCCGGACTTTCCTACGGCCAGCGCATTGCCCTGCTCTTNNTTCACAGAGCGCTTCGAGCTGTACGTCGCCGGCATGGAGGTGGCCAACGGGTTTTCGGAGCTGAACGATCCTCTGGAGCAGCGCGCCCGTTTCCTGGAGCAGGCCCGGCAACGAGCGGGCGGCAACGAAGAGGCGCATCAGATGGACGAGGACTTCATTCGCGCGCTCGGGCAAGGCTTGCCGCCCACAGGGGGATGCGGCGTCGGAGTGGATCGGCTGGTGATGGTGCTGACCGACTCTGCGAGCATTCGCGACGTGATCCTGTTTCCGCACATGCGACCCGAGGCCGGGCGCGACGCCGGGCCGCACGCCACGCAGGAATGAGCATCCCCTTCGAGCTGCGGATCGCGTTGCGCTATCTCAGCGCGCGCCGCAAGCAGGCACTGATTTCGCTGATCTCCGGGATTTCGGTGCTTGGGGTCGGACTGGGCGTGACGGCGCTCTTTGTCGCGCTCGGGCTGATGACTGGCCTGCAGGGCGAGATCCACGGTCGCATCCTGGGCACGACCGCACATGTATTCGTGTTCAGGGGCAGCGGGCAGATCGAGGAATACCGAGCGGTGCTCGACAAGTTGAGAGCCGTGCCGGGCATCGCGGGCGTCGCACCCGTGATCTACGGCAAGGGCCTCGTGTCATCGGCGGCGCGATCGAGTTTCGTCACGCTGAAGGGCATCGTGCCCTCCGAAGAGGCCACGGTCACGGATCTTGGGCGGCACGTACAAGAGGGACGCTACGAGGCCCTGGACGCCGACGAAACGCCGCCCCCGATTCTGCTCGGCTGCGACCTCGCTGCCACGCTGGGCGTGGGAATCGGCGACGTCGTCACGGTCATGGTCCCCGAAGGGCGGCTCTCGCCGCTCGGTATGTTGCCGATGCGCGCGCGTTTTCGCGTGGCCGCGATCGTGCGCAGCGGTTTGTACGAGTTCGATGCGGAGTGGGCCTACGTCAGCTTGCGCGAGGCGCAGCGCCTGTTCGACCGGGGAGGAGCGGATCGCGCCGGCCAGATCGAGGTCCGCCTCCTGGACATNNNNACGCTGATTTTGATGGTGATGGAGAAGCACAAGGACGTCGCCATACTGGTCGCGATGGGAGCGTCGCGTGCGGCGATCACGCGCATCTTCGTGTTGCAGGGCGCGGCCATCGGCGCTATCGGGACGGGATTGGGCGCTGGTGCGGGTTGGCTGACGTGCCTGGTGATGGATCGCTACCGACTGCTGCGCCTGCCGGCCGACGTCTACCAGGTGGCGTATGTCCCGTTTAGACTGCTGGCCGGTGACGCGGTCGTCGTCGTGCTGGGTGCGCTGATCATCTGCCTGCTCGCGGCCATCCCTGCTGCCAGGGCCGCGGCGCGGCTCGACCCGGCAGAGGCGATCCGATACGAATGAGGCGGACTTGAGCACTGACGACGACATCCTCGTCGCACAACAGCTCGTCAAGGGTTACGCCTCGCCTGCGGGCTACCTGTCGGTGCTTCAAGGGCTCGATCTACGCGTGCGGTGCGGCGAGATGCTGGCGATCACGGGCGCATCGGGCGTCGGGAAGTCCACGCTGTTGCACGTCCTGGGCACGCTGGACCGGCCGGAGTCCGGTGCTCTGTTTCATGCGGGCGAGGACGTGACGCGCTTTTCCGAGCAGAAGCTGCGGCAGTTCCGCAACCGAACGCTCGGGTTTGTCTTTCAGATGCACCACCTGCTGCCGGAATTCACGGCCATCGAGAACGTCATGCTGCCACTACTGATCGCGCGGCGTCCCGTGCGTGAGGCGCGTCAGCACGCGCGCCAGTTGCTGGATGAGCTGGGGATGAGCGGGCGCGAAGCGCATCGTCCCAGCGCGCTCTCCGGGGGCGAGCAGCAGCGGGTTGCAGTCGCGCGCGCCCTGGCCCGCGAGCCGCGCATCCTGCTGGCCGATGAGCCGAGTGGCAATCTGGACCCCGAGACGGCGGGACGACTTCACAGCCTGCTCGGGCGTCTCAACCAGGAGAAGGGCCTGACGATAATCGTCGTCACCCATAATGAGGTTCTCGCCGGCCTGTGCGGCCGGGTCGCGCGACTCGAGGGTGGGCTGCTACGGGGCAACTGAGAACGCCGCCGCTCGACGCGCGCTACAATCCAAGCGGCCAGCTCGCCCAGGAGCGACGCCCTTGCGGGTCGACGGCTTTTCGGGTGATGCAGTGGGCCAGTCGGCAGTGCGTTGTCCCGAGAGTGCCGCGCGGGATGGAAGTGAGGGTGGATGTGTGCTAATTAATGGCGCCTCGCGACGCATGCCGCGCCCGTTCGGCCGGCGCCTACGCAAGCCAGCGACAGCGAGAACCGCCATGAGGGCCGCGATGATGAGATGTCTGCACTCCGTCTGCAGCCGCCATGTGTTGGCAGCTGCGGCGGTTCTGTGCGCAGCAACGCTTCGGGCCGACCAGGGTGCTGCCTTCCCGGCTCCCGCGGGCGGGCGCACCGCAGCGCCTGGCGCCGTCGTCGAGTCGGTGAGTATTCAGCAGAACCGTTTCATCCCGAAGGAGACGCTGCT
>PMCG01000144.1:0-10850 GCA_003155335.1 Acidobacteriota bacterium | reverse complement strand
ATCTCCACCTCGGCGATCGAAGACAAGCTCAAGGAAAAAGAGGCCAAGCTGCAGCTTGACACCTTCTTCGACCTCACGAAGGTGCGCCGCGTGGAGTCGATCGTCCGCGCGATGTTGATGGAGGCCGGCCGGCCCTTCGCCACCGTGCGGCACGAGACCAAGCCGGTGGGTGGCGCCGGGTTGCAGCTCTCCTTCGTGATGGACGACGGCCCAAAGATACGCGTGGGGCAGGTGCGTTTCCTCGGCAATCGGCTCTTCTCAGATGGCACGCTCCGCGGTGCCATGAAAAAGATCCGCCAGCGCGGCTTCTGGAACTTCTCGTGGCTACGGGGCGCGACGTATACGGAGGAGCGCTGGCAGGACGACCATACGCACCTCGAGGAGTACTACCGCAATCGCGGCTATGTGACCGCCACGATCGGGGAACCGATTGTGAGCTACTACGACGAAGTCTGCGGCACGTTTCGGCGGCGTCCCTGCAAGAACGTTCGCCTCGAGATACCGGTGAGCGAGGGTGAGCGCTACCGCGTGGGACAGATCAAGTTCGAAGGTATGACCATCTTTCGGGAGGCGGCCGTCAGACGGCTGGTGCGGCTAGAACCGGGCGAAATCTATAACTGGTCGCGCATCAAGAAAGCGTACGACAAGTTGCGAGACTTGTACGGCACTCAGGGCTTCTTCAACTGGACGCCGCAGACCGACACCAAGCCGGACCCCGCGAAGCACACGGTCGACGTGACGCTCAACATGCAGGAAGACAAACGCTACTACGTCGGCAGGATTCGCATCGTGGGTAACGACAGGACTCGCGACAAAGTCGTTCGCCGGGAGATCTACCTCGACGAGGGCAACGTCTTCAACACGGAAGCGCTGAAGATGTCGATCAAGCGCGTCAATCAACTCGGCTATTTCAAGCCCATTGAGGATTTCCCGGAACTGGCAGCCAGTCCGCTCGGAGACGATAAGGTCGACGTCACGATCAAGGTCAAGGAGCAGAGCCGCAATCAGTTCAGCCTGGGCGGAGGCGTCTCCGGCTACGATGGGGCCTTCTTTAACTCATCCTTCTCCTCGTCGAACTTCCTGGGGATGGGCGAGACGTTCGAGATTGCCGCCACGAGCGGCGCCCGCACCAGGAACTACCAGCTCGGGATCAGCGAGCCGTACTTCCTGGATCGACCGATCACAGCTGGGATCTCGCTCTATCAGCGGCGCAATCTGGTCCTGCTGGGCTACGACACCAAGGGCACGGCCCAGGGCTATCGCGACCAGCGCACGGGCGCCAGCTTCACGACGGGCCTGCCCCTCAGCCACTGGACGCGCCTGTTCGCCAGCTACGCGTACGAAATCGTGAACATCCAGCACGCCACGGCGACGGAGCTGGGGCCCTACAACATCCTCACCGGGATGCCCGCGTATGCGACGTATGGCTATCTTTACGACCAGTTCGGCAAGCGCTACGAGAGTCGACTGACGCCGTCGATCGTGCGGAACACCGTCGACAATCCGATGACTCCGCACGCTGGTTCGCGGCAGACCGTGACTCTGGGGCTCGCCGGCGGCCCTCTCGCCGGCACCGTGAACTACGTGCGGCCGGATGTCGAGCTGGTCCAGTACATCCCGCACACGCGGCATACCGCGCTCGGGCTGCACCTACAGGCAAGCTGGATCGTCCCCTACGGCAACACGGCGAAGATGCAGCCGCTCCAGCCCGGGGAGACGACACAGCACGATGCCTTGCCCTTCTACGACCGATTCGCGCTTGGCGGGGAGACTCAGGTGCGCGGCTTCGAGTACTACTCGATACCGGCACAGGTGATCGGTGTGCCCGGCCAGTCGAAACAGGCCCTCCGTGGAGACAGCTCATACGTGTTCAACGCGGAGTACTACCTGGATGTCTTCGGCCCGGTCCGCGCGCTCGCCTTCTTTGACGCCGGGGCAACCTTCTTGAAGACCGAGCCCTTTACCTTCAACAAGTTCACCATGTCCACGGGCGTGGAGCTGCGCGTGATTGTGCCCGTGGTGAATGCCCCGGTGCGACTTATCTTCTACTGCAATCCGGACCGAGACCTCTACCAGATCAACGAATGGAAGATCAAGCGGTACGGCGTCAAATTCTCCGTTGGCACTACTTTCTGAGGAGCGAGTATGAAAAGAGCCGGAATTCCAGCCGTGATCTTGGCGTGGGGCCTGGCGGCCGCAGCGCCGTGCCAGGAGAGCGCGCCTCCCGCACCGCCGCAGCCGCGCGTCGCCGTGATCGACATGAACCAGGTCCTGGGCGAGTCGGCCCTTGGGAAGGTCTATCAGAAGAGCGTGACCGACCGACGTGAGCAGTTGCGCGCGCAGGCCGAGAAGCTGCGCGGCGCGCTCGAAAAGATGGACGAGCAGCTAAACGCGCTGCAGCAGGAACTCCAAACCCAGCGTGCCGTGCTGAGCGATGAAGCGCAGGAGCAGAAAGAGCTCGAGCTGCGCCGCAAGCAGCGCGAACGTGACCAATCTGCCCAGGACAGCCAGGAGCAATACCAACTGGCCGAGAACGAAGCCAATCGCGCGATCGAGAAGCTCAACAGCGAGTTCACCGAGAAGATCTCGCCGTACATAGAAGCCGTGGTGCGCGCACGGGGCGTGAATCTGCTCTTCTACCGCGGGACAGTGGCCTTCACCGATCCGTCCTTCGACATCTCCAAGGACGTCATCGCGCGGGCGGACGAGGCAGAACGCGCGAAGCCCACGACCCCCACGGCCACGACAGCGCCGAGCGCGCCGGCGAAGAAAGCTCCGGCCGCCAGGCGCTAGCCACCGCTCCTTCGGGCGCGGTGCCCATCGTGGCCGCGCGGCGGAGCTCTGGGGCGGGTCGAGCCCCGGGGCTCCGTTGCGCTGCGGAAAGGCGCGTGAGGAGAATGGACCAAGTTGTCGACGTGCCGGCGCTGCTCCGGCAGATCCCCAGCCAGTACCCTTTCGTGCTGATCGACCGCGTGCTGGAGCACGACCCGGCTGGGGGGCGACTGGTCGCGCTGAAGAACGTCACCGGCTCTGAAGAGTACTTCGAGGGTCATTTCCCGGGCGCGCCAGTCATGCCGGGCGTGCTGTTGATGGAGAGCCTGGCACAGGCCGGCGGGATCTGGATNNGATCAGCTGCGCGTGGAGGTCACGCTCCTGCGCCGCCGCGGCGCACTCTGGCGCTTCAAAGGAGAGATTCGTTGCGGAACGCAGCGCGTTGCCGAGGCGCTGCTGCTGCTGCAATCCGCGCCGGTATGCGCGGCTGAGGTGGACGCGACTGCCCAAGTGCATCCGGCCGCGGTCTTGGGTGATGGCGTGCGCGTCGGCGCCTACTGCGTCATCGGTGGCGACGTGGTCATCGGTCGGGGGAGCGTCGTCGAGAATCACGCAACGATCATGGGGCCGACGACGCTGGGCGAGGAGAATCACATCTTCCCGTACGCCTCCATCGGCCTGGCGCCCCAGGACCTGAAGTTCAAGGGCGAGCGCACGAGCCTGATCGTCGGCGACCGTAACGTCTTCCGTGAGTTCGTCACGATTCACCGGGGCACGGCGGCCGGCTTGGGTGTCACGCGCATCGGCTCGGACAACCTCTTCATGGCCTACGCGCACGTCGCGCACGACTGCATCGTGGGCAGTCACACGATCTTCGCCAACGCNNCACCAGTTCTGCCGCGTCGGTGTGCACGCGTTCGTCGGCGGTTACACCGTGGCCACCAAGGACGTGTTGCCGTTCTCAAAGACGGTGGGCAATCGCGCGCGATTGTTCGGCGTGAACTCCATCGGCCTTGCGAGGCGAGGCTTCAGTCGCGAGACGATCCTGGCGATCCGCCGCGCCTATCGCACGCTCTTCCAGTCACGCATGATCCTGAGCGCCGCCTTGGCGCGCCTGGAGCGCGAGGGGCCACACACGTCCGAAACGAGACTGCTGATCGCTTTCATCCAGTCGGCCAAGCGCGGAGTCGTTTCCAAGCGACGGCGCGTCGTGGCGGACACCTCGGAAGCGGATGGCGCCTGAGCAGGCGGCGCCGAGCCCGTCGCTGCCGCTGGGTCTGATTGCGGGCAACGGACGCTTTCCCTTCCTTGTGGCGCAGGCCGCGCGCCGCGCCGGGCGCCGAATCGTGGCGGTGGCCGTCCAGGAGGAGGCATCGCCCGATCTGGCCGCAGAGGTGGACGAGTTCCACTGGGTGGGGCTCGGCCATCTCGGGCGCTGCATCTCCATCCTGCAAGGCGCCAGTGTCCACGAGGCCGTCATGGCGGGACAAGTGAAGCACCGCCAGCTCTTCTCCGGGATTGTGCCGGACTTCAAGCTGCTCGGCGTGCTCGCACGGTCGATCACAAGAAACACGGACTCGATCATCGGCGCGGTGGCGGAGACCCTGGCAGAGGCGGGCATCCGGCTGGTGGCCTCGACATCCCTCCTCAGCGAAGAAATGGCACGCGCAGGCGCGATGACGCGTCGCCGGCCCTCGGGCAGTGAGCAGAAGGACATCGCGTACGGCGAGCGCGTCGCCCGTGCGCTGGCGGGCCTGGACCTGGGTCAGGCGGTGGCTGTGAAGGAGCAGGCCGCTGTCGCGCTCGAGGCGATGGAGGGCACAGACGAGGTGATCCGAAGGGCGGGGCGGCTGGCCGGAGCAGGCGTTGCCGTGGTCAAGGTCTCCAAGCCGTCTCAGGACATGCGCTTCGACGTGCCCGTCGTCGGGCTCGGCACGCTGGCCGCAATGGAGGAGGCTGGCGCGCGCGTGCTGGCCATCGATTCCGGACGGACGCTGATGATCGAGCGCATAGCCGTCCAGGCACGCGCCGATGAGCTGGGCATGGCCATCTGGGGGCTTGTGCCGCCCGTATGAACATGAATGACATTCGAGTCGGCGTGATCGGAGTCGGTGCGCTTGGGCAGCACCACGCGCGCATCTACGCCGAGCTGCCGGGTGCGCGGCTCGTGGGCGTGTGCGACTCCGACGCGGCGCGAGCCCGGGAAGTCGCCGCGCGCTATGCGACGCAGGCCTTCGCAGAGGCAGAGGCGCTTGTCGCCCAGTGCGACGCCGTGTCTGTGGCCGTGCCGACCATCGGTCATTGCACCGCCGCCAAGCGAGCCTTGTCCGCAGGCCGGGACGTCCTCGTCGAGAAACCCATGACCACGACGCTGGCAGAGGCGGACGAGCTCATCGAGCTGGCTGCCAAGCAGGGTGCCGTACTGCAGGTCGGCCACGTCGAACGCTTCAATCCCGCAGCGCAGGTGCTGTTACGCGAGGTGCGGCAGCCGCGCTTCGTAGAGGTGCACCGGCTCGGGGCCTTTCCAGCTCGCAGCCTCGACATCGACGTCGTCCTCGACGTGATGATCCACGACTTGGACATCATCTTGGCCCTCGACGGCACGCACATCGAGGCCGTTGACGCCGTGGGGGTGCCGGTCCTCACAGACCGCACGGACATAGCGAACGCGAGGCTGCGATTCGCCTCGGGCCTGATCGCGAACGTCACCGCGAGCCGGGTGTCGACGGAGAAGCTGCGCAAGTTCCGCGTGTTCGCGCATGGCCGCTACATCTCGGCCGATTTCGCGACTCGCGAGGCGCGGGTCTATCGACTGAGTCAGGACTCCGGCGGCCGGCCGACCGTCAGCGAGGAGCGGTTGGCGGCTCCGGACGAGGAGCCGCTGCGTCGCCAGCTTGAGGCCTTCGTGCATAGCGTTCGCACTCGCACGGCGCCGGTCGTTGGCGGCGAAGCGGGACGCCGGGCATTGGCCCTTGCNNCGGCTCTCGGTCGCCCACGCGCGACGAAGGAGGGGCCGCAGTGCGGTTCTCGCAGAGGGACAGGGCCCTCCTTATTTCCGCCGCAATCCACATCTGCACGCTAGTGCTTCTTGTCTCATTGCGCCTGAGCGAGATGAACCGGCCGCCCGCGCCGAACGTAATAATGGAGTCGGGCGTCGCGCCCGAGAAGGCGAACAAGGTCTGGTTGCCGCCACAGGAGGTGTTGCGACAGCTTCTTCCGAGGCCGGCCCGGCCCGTTCCGCAGGCGCCGAAGCCGTCGGCAAAGGACCGCATTAGCATTGGTCCGCGATCCGATCTTCGTGCGCGGGAGTTGATTCTGAGGCGAGAGGACGACTTGACTGCGACTCCAAAAGGACATTCTGGGAGCGCGGCGGCGCGGGCCCCAACGACGGAGGCGGCCAAGGCGGCGCAACGGGCGGGGGAGCCCAAGCCCCCGTCGGCCACCCCTGCCGCCGCCAATCAGGAGCCCGAGGAGGCTTCCTCGGCCCGCCTGCACTGGCCTCAGCGAGCACCCGGTGCTGACAGACCACCGGATCGCACGATCGGCGACGCGGCGCGGCACTGGGGAGAGAGGCTCCACGACAGCGACCTCGCTGGACTGCCGTCGGGGACCGGACAGCAGATCGGACCGCTCTTCTTCGACCCAGCCGGCGCCGACTTCACCGTCTGGGTCAACCACTTCAAAGACGAGGTCTACCGCAACTGGATCGTGCCTCAATCGGTGATGATGGGACAGCGCGGTCGCGTGGACTTGCAGATGGCGGTGGACCGCTCAGGAAAACTCACCGACGTGCAAGTGCTGCGTTCGTCCGGCGCGCCTGCGCTGGATCGCGCCGCGCAGAACGCGCTCCTGAGTAGCCAGCTGCTGCCGTTGCCGTCGGATTACGGCCCACCGAACGTGACGATGCGCATTTCGTTCCTCTACAACATGAGACCAGGACCGTGACGGTGCGCCAACGTCTGGTGCCCGGCCGCGGCTCGTGGGCGTTTGTCGCCCTCGTCGCAGTTGTGTGGCTGGCGGAGACCAGCTGCCGCACAGTGCCCCCACGCAGAACCGTGAGCGCGCCGGCAGCGCCCGAGGCCGCGTCGCGGTGGGTGGCGCCGCCGTCGATCCGCGTCGGCGTGTCTGTCGGAGTTGCGCGTGCATCCGTGGCTGCCGATTCCGGTGTCGTGGTCTCGGAACTCGGCGCGGAGTCGGCCGGGGCTGGCCCGGCGCAGGTGCAGCGCGCCACGTTCGTCGCCCTGCCAGGGGTTGAGTCCACGCCATGGCGCGTGCAGGTCGGAAGCTTCGGTGACGTTGCCGCGGCTCGGTCTCTCACTGATCGGGTGCATGCCGCGCTCGGCTGGGAGGCGACTGTGACCGTGAACCCGACCACTCAAACGCACCAGGTGCGAGTGGGGAAGTGGCGCACACAGGACGAGGCGCGCGTCGCTGCCGACCGGCTTGCCCGCAGCGGTTTCCCGGGCGGATGGCCGGTGGCGCAGCAGGAGCCCGGTGATGCGGCGAGTGTGCGCGTGCTCGAGACCGGACGCGCCTACCGCGCCGCACTGGTCGTCGCTGCGAAGAACGGCGAGTGGCTGAGCGTGGACGGCAATACGTATCGTGGAGTGATCGAGGTCCGCGCCGAGGGCGGCCAGGGCGTTGTCGTCATCAACATCGTGAACGTCGAAGACTACCTCCGTGGAGTCGTTCCCAATGAGCTCTCGCCGTTGGCGTTCCCGCAGATCGAGGCACTCAAGGCCCAAGCCGTGGCCGCGCGCACCTACGCGCTGCGCAACTTGGGCCAGTACGCAGGGCGCGGGTTCGACCTCTGCGCGACCCCGGCGTGCCAGGTGTACAAGGGCCTGGCATCCGAGCAGCCGCTGACGGACCGCGCGGTGGGCGAGACGCGGGGGGTGGTGGCGACGTACCGCGGCGAACTGATCAACGCAATGTACACGTCGACCTGCGGCGGACACACGGAGGATGGAGAGAACATCTTCTCCGGCTTGGCGACTCCCTATCTGCGAGGCGTGGTGTGTTCAGCGGAGCGATCGCAGTGGCGGGTCATCCGTGGCACGACAGCGACGGCGCCTTTGGGAAGTGACGGCGTCGCCCCGAAGGACGCCGCGCTGTTGCTCGCGCTCGGCATCGTGACACCGCGAGAGGCGACCTCGCGCGATGCGCCCAGCGTGGCGGAAGCGGAGCGCTGGGTGACCCGCCTGCTGGGGACGCTATCGCGCACGGGCTGTCCATCCGAGGCAGGCGGGCCGCTCACGCGCCGCGAGACCTTCTTCGCCTATCTTGTCGGTCGCTTGTGCTGGGAAGAGCGCACGCGGCGTTTCCTGCAAGGGGACGATCTGACGTACCTGCTGCAGGTGGAGGATCGCTCGGATTTCACGCGGGACCAGGAGCGTCTGGCGGCTGCGCTGCTGACACAGGAGGAGATCCTCACTCCTGATGGCGACAACNNCCGACGGCGCACCTTGTCAGAAACGTCGACGGTGCCTCCTCGCTGGCATCCGAGCTCGTCGCAATTCCCGGGGAGAAGCTACGGATCGTCGAGCGCGACGGCCGTGTGTCGTACATCGAGTCGCTGCAGAGTCACAACGGGGCGGCTGCCGACCGCGCATCTCAGTACTACCGTTGGGAGCTGCGCCTGACGCCGGCGGACGTGGCTCGTGGCATCGCCAAGTACGGCGACGTGGGCGCAGTGCGCGACCTTGTCCCGCGCCGGCACGGCGTGTCGGGTCGCGTGGTCGAGCTCGCGGTCGTCGGCACCAGGGGCGAGCTGGTGCTCAGAGGACTGGACGTGCGTTTGGCACTGGGATTGCGAGAGAACCTCTTCGTGATCGAGCGCGAGACCGCGGCAGATGGCTCTGTGCAACGCTTCGTGATCACCGGCCGAGGCTGGGGACACGGCGTCGGACTCTGTCAGGTCGGCGCGTCCGGCTTGGCGCGGGCCGGAAGCAGCTACGAGGACATCCTGCGACACTACTACACGGGCATCACCATCGAGACACGCTAGGGACCAAGCCGCACTTTTGACACTCGTGGTCCGGGTTCCCTACAATCGCAGGGTCTCGGACTTGCATGGATCTCGCAGCGCTGCCAAAACGGTTCGAGCCGTTCGTGACCCCAAGCGGTCTACGGGGGCAGCTGTCCGAGCTCCCGCTGCCGGATCTGCTACAACTCTTCCGCGCATCGAAGGCGACGGGCATCCTCACGGTCGTGCTCGGCGGGGCGCGTAAGGCCGTGTACGTGCGTGACGGGCGCGTGGTCTTCGCCTCCAGCAATCTGCCTAACGACCGCTTGGGGGAGATCCTCATCCATGAGGGCAAGATCACGGTGGAGGAGTACGAGGCCTCGATCAAGGGGATCTCGAAGGGGAGGCGTCAGGGCCGCGTGCTCGTGGAGATGGGAGCCCTCAGCCCCAAGGACCTCTGGGAGGGCGTGCAGTTTCAGGTCAGGGAGATCGTCTACAGCACTTTCCAGTGGGAGGAGGGCCAGTTCAACTTCGAGGCCTCGAGCTTGCCGGAGAAGGAGCGGATCACCGTCGATCTCGACATCGTCGATCTGATCCTGCGGGGCATTCGCCGCGTGGACGCCGGGGGACCGATCCGGGCACGCTACCCCGAGCTGGACCTGGTCCTGGAGCGCGTGCCGGAGCAGGCCGTGCCGAGTCTGGAGCCGTACGAGGACTATGTGCTGAAGCTCGTGGACGGGGAGCGGACCGTGCTGGAGCTGTGCAAGGACAGCGAGATCGGCGACAACGAGACGCTCAAAGTGGTCTACACGCTCCACGCCGCGGGCATCGTGCGCAGCAAGGGCAGGAAGGTGCGACCTCTGGATCAGGACTTCGTCCCGGGCGACGATCTGTGGGCGATGTTCGAGTCCTTCAACCAGATGTACGGTTTTGTCTTCAAGTACATGGTGCGCGAGGTCGGCCCGATCGCCGAGAACGTGCTCGAGAAATACCTGACCACTCTGCGGCAGGGTCGCGAGGCGGTCTTCGAGGGGGTCAAGCTGCAGCGCGACGGGACGCTCGACGTAGCCGTCGTGGAGCGCAACCTGCGCCGTTTCCCCGAGGAGCAGCGCCGTGTGGCACTCGTCGACGCGCTCAACGAGCTGCTCTACGCGGAGATCCTGGCTGTGAAGCGGACGCTGGGGGCGGATCATGAGGCCGCCGTTATCCGCGCTTTCCGTGACCGATAGACCGCCGGGGCCGGCCCGGCGGCCCGGGCAGGAGCCCTCGGCGCAGGCCTGGCAGGCGCGTGGCATCGCGTTGATCTTGCTGGTGATTCTCCTCTTCACGCTATGGCGCTGGTGCCGCGTCGTCTACTGGCGATAGTCGGGCCGACCGCTTCCGGGAAGAGCGCGCTCGCGCTCCGCCTGGCCGAGGTCGTCCCAGCCGAGATCGTCTCCTGCGACAGCCTGCAGGTCTACCGCGGTCTCGACATCGGCAGTGCCAAGCCGACCGCTGAGGAGCGCGGTCGCGTGCCGCATCATCTGCTGGACCTGGCTGGCCCGGACGAGGGGTTCTCTGCCGCGCGATACGCGCAGTCTGCGCGCAGGGCGATCGCTGAGATTGCCGCGCGCGGGCGTGTGCCAATCGTCGTGGGCGGCACCGGGCTTTATCTGCGCGCGCTACTTGAGGGCCTGTTCCCAGGCCCGTCGCGCGACGACGCATTGCGGCAGCGCTTGGATGGGATAGCGGAGCGCTTCGGCGACGCTCGCTTGCACCGGCTCCTCGGACGCGTCGATCCCGAGGCGGCCGGTCGCATCGCGGTTCGCGATCGCGTGCGCGTCGTGCGTGCCATCGAGGTGTTCGTGCTGACAGGACGCCCACTGTCGGTGCAGCAAGGACTGGAGGAGAAACCGCTCGCCGGCTATGCGACGCTGCTCGTCGGTCTGGCTCTGCCGCGCGGCACGCTGCGCGTGCGGGTGATCGAGCGTACGCATGAGATGCTGCGCGCCGGTCTGATCGACGAAGTCCGAGGGCTCGTCGCCAGGGGCTACGGTCGCACGCGCGCTCTCGACGCGATCGGCTATCGCCAGGCGCGCCACGTTGTCGAGGGGACTCTGACGGTCACGGCCGC
>PMCG01000214.1 GCA_003155335.1 Acidobacteriota bacterium | reverse complement strand
GAGTGCGCTCGACGCGCCCGCTTGGTTTCAGCAGAAGCACGCCCGAGCCGCGGCGCTCGGCAGAAGTGGACCACCTCTGCTCGGGCGGAGCGGACCACCGAGAGATCATCGGCGGGAGTCACGACCGAGCGCGCGCGCCAGCGCGTAGGCGCGGAGCGTTGGTCAGCGAGCAGGATGGCGTGGGCCTGCGGCGGTCGTCGCAAGCGCTGCGGTGGACGCGTGCCAGCGGGCAGCGCCCGGTGGAGCGCTCCCGCAGACGCAGGCCCGGGTCGGAGGCTCACCCGCGCTGGGGGCGGAGACTCGGCCCGTCGATCTTCACGGTGTGGCATCGCTCGCGCAGGCGACTGAGAAGCGCAGCAACGAGCGCCTTGTTGCCGAGGAATCCGTGCCATTCCTCGTAGTCGAGATTCGTCGTAATAATCGTGGGGCGCCGGTGATACCGCTCTTCGAGGAGCTTGAAGAAGATGTTGCTCTGCTCCGGCTTCAGATTGAGATACCCCATTTCGTCAATGACGAGGACGTCCACCCTCGATAGCTGATTGAGCAGCTTACGTGATGAGCGGTCCGCGAGCGAGGCGTACATGTCGTCGAAGAGATTCTGGGCGGGCACGAAGAGGCCGCGGTAGCCGTTCTGTAGGGCCTTGCGCAAGATCGCGCACGCCAGTCCGGTTTTCCCGACGCCGGTTTCGCCGATGAAGACGATGTTCTCGGCCTTGGGGATGAAGTCGAGGTCGGCGAAGGTGCGGATCTGCCGCTGCGATACGCCGGTCTGCTGCTTGAAGGGGAAGGACTCGAGCGTCCACGGCTCCGGCATGCGCGCGTTCTTGATGCGCCAGGCGAGCGCGCTTTGCTGACGGTGCTGCCACTCGGCGCGCAGCAGACGCGCCAACAGCTTCTCGAAGGGCAGCCCGGTCTTGTCCGCCTTGGCGATCTGCTCGTCGATGATCTCGGCGACCTTCTTCAGGTGCAGGGTCTTGAGCAGCTGTTCCAGGTCATCATTCATCGTCGTCGTCCTTGTCGTCCCGCTCGACCGGCAGCACGAAGTAGTCGTGAGCGATCTGCTGCAGCACCATGCGCTCGATCCGATCGAGGTCGAATAGGCCGTACTGCTCGGCGCGGCGCACGGTGGTGAGGAAGGGCTCGCGGGGGTAGTCGCGCATCAGGCGCAGCAATCGCCGAAGCGCGAGCGTGCCCCGCCCGTGGGCGTGCCGCCGTAGGGCGGCCACGTAATCGGCCAACGAGGGCTCTGCCTTGAGCAACTGCTGCTCTTCGGCAGGAGGCCCCACCTTCGGGCGACCTTGCCCACGTGGAGGGCGGTGTTCGGGCAGGGTTGTCCACACGTCGTGCGCGCCGATCTGCCGTTGGTGCGTGGCGACCAGTCGCGGGCCGTCGAAGATCTCGATGCGATTCTTGGTCTCGCGCACCTCCATCAATCGACCGATGAGCCGCCAGGGAGCCGAGTAGCGATTGCAGCCGACGTTGACGTTGCCCTCGGCATCCACGATCCGGTGGTGCAGCAGGTAGACCTCGGGCATCCAGATGGGCAACGCCACCAGATGCGGTCGCTCGGTAGCGAACAGCTCGCGGCGGCTCGCGTGTAGCTTGGTGCTGTGCTCGGCGTTCTTCCGATCGCACCAAGCGATCGCCTGTTGGTTGGCGTGCAGCCAGTCGGCGAATTCGCGTCCGGCGAGGAAGTTGTTGTCGATCCAGTCGAAGGGCCCCTCGACGCGCGCCGAGCGGTTGGCATCGCCCTGCTCGTGCGCCGCGAAGGCGAAGCCGTAGCGCTCGCCAAAGGCCGCCATCTCGGGCACGGGCACCATGTGCTTGCCCGTGCCCTTGAGCACGACCACGTGCGTGTTGTCGATCATGCAGCGGCGTGCGGCGCCACCGAAGTAGCTCATGGCGTCCGTCAGGAACACCTTGCAGTCGAATCGGGTGAAGGTCGGATACAGCTGGATGAAGATCATCCGCGAGTGACACAGCACGAGCGAGGCCGTTTGCACTTTGCACAGCACGCCGCCGATCTTGGCCTTGTGGGGCGAGGTGTCGTGCTGCATCTCCTCGCCAGGCTCGAAGTGGTAGCGACCGGCCGGCGGCTTGGGCTCGGCGCCGATGCCCTCGCGACGGCAGAAAGCTGTGAGCGCCGGGTACGAAAGGGTCGCCCCGAGCTTCCCAATCTCCTCATGCACGCGCACCAGATTGCCTTTGCACAACGCGTACTGCTCGAGGATCTGCTCGCGCCACGGCTCAGCGGCCTGCTCCCGGACCAGGGAGGGAACCTTCTCGCTGCCACTGGCGATCACGTCGCGCACCGCGCCACGCGAGATCCCGAGGGCACGAGCGATGGCTCGGATGCTGTGCTTCTTCTCACGCAGGGCGAGGATCGCCGCCCTCAGTTTCTGGTCCAGCATGGCCAAGCTCCTTTTGGCCGAGGAGGAAAAGCGCTTCGGCGTCGGCCTTCGCCTGGCGCAAACAGCGGTGGATCTCGTCGCGCTCCGGGGGCAGGAGCCTTCGGGCGAGGCCCTGGCGCAGCTTCGCGCTGGTGCGGCGGCTGATGCCTCCGAGCGCGCCGATGTCGCTCAAGAGCTGCTGCGCGGGGCTGTGCTCGAGCTTGTCGGCGCGCCGCGCTTGCTCCTGCACGCGCAGAAACAGCCACGGATCGCTCAGCAGTAGCTCGCGAGTCTTGGCGTTGCCCGACAGCCACGCGCCGTACAGCGCCCCGACCTGCCGGCTGGTCGGCCTGCCCGTGCCGAGCGCCGCGACGAGCTTCAGGCTGGCGGCTCGATTGGCGCGCGCCAAGGGCACCAGGTACTTCATCGCCGCGTGGGCCACGAGCTCGCCCCGGCGCACGCGCTCCTGGATCTCCTCCGGCAGCTGGGCGACGAGCGAGAGGCGGCGACAGACCCAGCTCGCGCTCTTGTCGAAGCGACGCGACAGCTCCTCCTGCGACAGACCGAATCGCTGCCCGAGCTCGCGCAGCAACCATGCCTGCTCGAACGCGTCATCGCGGCCGGCCGTGCGCATCAGCCGCTCGAGCATCAATGCCTCGGCCTCACCGAGCTTCCAGCTCGTCACGAGCACCGTGTCGGCCTTCAGCTGCCTGAGCGCGCGCAACCGCTTGTACCCGTCCACCACGACCGCTCGGCCGCCTTCGCCCCCGACCACCACGATCGGCGCTTGCTGGCCGTGCTGCGCCAACGACGCCAACAGGCGCTTCTCCTGCTCTGGCGCACGGCGACGCAGCGCCTCGTAGCGAAGCTCGAGCTGGTGAAGCTCGAGCTGCATCGGCCGCCCCCCGCCGAGGTCCACCTCCGCGAGCCCCCTCGTGCTCTCGGTCTCGGCGTCCATGGCCACGTCGTATCCCGTGGCTGAGACCATTAACGGTGGGATCATCGACCGAGGCCGCACGTCCCACCCGCGCGCGGCCTACGGCCTCGATCACATGAGACGGATCCCCCGCTCGAGGCGATGCGCGAGCGCGCCGAGCGTGCCGAGTCGCGCGCCCATGCCGGAGCGTGTCATCGCACCGTGCACCTCCACGAGCGCGCGCCGTGCGGCGCTGGGACCCACCCGCTCCGCGATCGCCTCGAGCAGCGCCGTGCCGCTCGCCGCAAGCAGCTGCACGAGCTGCCCGGCCGACGAGGCGAGCCGTGCCCGCCACCGTCGCACCGTGCTCGCGGGAACGCTCGTGCGCTCCTCGGTCTGCTCAGGTGCTGGCCCCGCCATCGCCGCCTTTTCCACCACCGGCCAGGCTCGCCACAGGTGCCGCGCGATGAACGCCGGCAGTATCCTCCAGCTCGCTGCGCACGATCGATCCGCGCAGAGGTACCGGATGATACGCACCACGAGCACCGTGCCTGGCCCGCGCAGCCGGCGCTCCGCGTAATCGTGCACGTGCAGCACATGGCCGCCGCAGCGCAGGCACCACGACGGCCGGTAGCCATCCGGATCGCACACCCGCTTCTGGTGCGTCGCCAGATCCGTCACATCCTCGGCAATGATCGTGCCCCCCTTGTATCTCGACACGCGCGACAGAACGAGGCAGGCTGGCGCCTCGGGAGGAGGGAGTCGCTGTTGGCTCATGGGTCTCTCCGGTTGCTTTCACAACTCCGAAGAAACCTGCCTCCTCCCCTTTCTTCAACTTCCTGACAGCGCTCGCCCGCTGGCGCCGGTCGGCGGCGAAGTCAGCCCTACCATCGCCACGTCGCTACGGCGGCGCGGGCCCCCAAATGGCCCGCGCCGCGCCCGGCGCCGCCCGCTCGACCCCCGCTCGGTGGTCCACTTCTGCCGAGCAGACCCCGGTCATTCTTGGAGAGCGCCCCAG
>PMCG01000377.1:10550-10824 GCA_003155335.1 Acidobacteriota bacterium | reverse complement strand
TGGCTGTCGGCGATATCGTGCTGGCCGTCGACGGAGAGCCCGTGCTGCGCGTCGACGATCTCAAGGCGCGGCTGCAAGCGGTCGCTGCCGGCAAGCCGCCGCGTGTCGTCTTCTTGGTCCGACGCGGCGTGCACACGCTGTACCTGGAGATCGAGCCGGCCTGGAAGTGACGACGGCCGGCGCATAGGAGCACCGCGATGAGAGCGAGGATACTAGCGACGAGTTCGGCATTGGCCGTGCTCTTGGCCGCGACGACAGGGGCCGCCGGAGACGA
>PMCG01000377.1:0-10520 GCA_003155335.1 Acidobacteriota bacterium | reverse complement strand
TGCCTTCAGGGCTGACGGTCGTCTCCGACATGAGCGGCGATCCTTCGGGGCGAGCTTCACCCAAGAGCGCCAACATCGAGACCGACATCACGGATACAAAGCTGGTGCTTCAGGACGGGCGCGAGCTGGCCGCGCACTTCGTGCTGCGCGATCGCGATCTCGATCTGGCGTTCGTCATGCCCGAAGAGCAGGGGCTCGCGCTGCCGTACGTCGCGTTCGACGGCGACGCGACCCTGCAACGGCTGGATGACGTCATTCAAATCTACCTCCTCGGGAAGATGCACAGCCGCGAGGTGGCGGTCGCGCTCGGCAAGGTCCAGGCTGTGCTGACCAAGCCCCGGCGGCTGGCGGCGGTCGACCTGGTGACCGGCCTGCGCAGCCTGGGCTGCCCGGCGTTCAACGCGGCCGGCCAGGTCGTCGGCCTGGTCGTGATGAAGCGCGCGCCCGAGCAGGCCGGCAGCTACGGCGGACTGCGCGACATGCTCGATCTGATGCAGCCGGTCATCATGCCAGCCGAGACCATCCGCGAGCTGGCTGCGCAGGCCACGGCCAAGCCGCCGACGCCCTGACTGCCACCTGCACCGAACCGCTGCGGGCGGTGAGCGCCTTTCCACTCCCCCCGCGCCCGGCCGCGCGCAGCAGCGGCCGGTGGGCTACTTGGATTTCGCCTGCTGTTTCTCGGCGTCTGCCTTGAATTTCTCGATCGCCGCCGGAATCTTGTCCGGCTGGTCCGAGAGCTCCCGGAACAATGTGCGCACGTCGAGGCCACCGGGCGCCCCGGCGAACTGGCGCATCTGGGAGGGCAGCGGCGGGCCACCCGGGCTGCCAGCAGGTGGAATGTCCGCCGGGAGGTGCACCGCGTACATGGCACCACCTGCCACTGCCTCATGCGGATGGCTCAGGAGCCAGGTGCAGTTGTGGTCGTCGAGAATCATGTTCGCGGACACCACGACCCAGAGTCCGCGATCGGCTTCCTGGGGCGTCTGGCAATTCCACAGGCGCGCGTGAGGAATCGTCACTGTCGGGTCAGTGAACCCGTACATGTCCAAAGGGACATCAGTGAGGCCGCGCTGCTGCGCGAATGCCCTGACGTCGGGAAGCGCCTGGTTCCAGTCGACGTTGGAATCGGCGACCAAGGTGTAGGCCGGCCGGCCGAGGCCCAGCGGCCCGAGGTACGGGAAATAGTAGGGAAACGCCCACACGGCAGTGAACAGGCAGCTGGCGGCCAACACCGCGGTCAACGCTTGCAGCGCGCGCGCCGTGCGAGGCATCGAGCCTTTGAGCCTTCCGAGCATCGCGGGCAGCGGCGCCAGCAGCAGGATTAGGAGGATCAGCGGCACGCTGAAGTGGCGAATGCTGATGCTGACCCGGCTCGCGAGGCACGCGGCCACCATCACCGCCAGCGAAACCCAGAGGGCCCGCCAGTGCGGCGCCTCGGACGCCGGAATCAACCTCGGCGTCGCTACATCCCGCTTACGCCGCGCGATCAGCCAAACAGTCAGCGCCAGCGCGAGCAGGCCGAGGAAGCCCAGCGGCGACTTCAGCAGGAACAGCACCGGGAAGTAGAACCAGACGCCATGCGAGTAGGCGTGGCCCAAGAGGAAGCACGGCCGGCTGCCCATCATCAGCACCAGCAAGATGCCGAGCAGGTAGATCCAGAGCGGCATGAGCAATCGCCGCAGAGGATCGAGCGCCGCGCCGCCGGGAATGTGGTGCAGCACCTCCAGCGGCTGCCTCACTGAGAAGACGAAGTAGAACGCGTAGACCATCAGCCAGGCCCAGAAGACGCCCCGGAGCGTCGCGCGCCAGCGCGCCTTTCGCCAGGCGCGGGCCTCGGCCTTTTCCGCGGGCTGGCCAGGCAGGGGCCGCCAGCGCGCGCTCAGGGCAAACGCGGGAAAGACGAGGAAGAGAAGGCCACCAGTGAACTTCGAGAGCAGCGCCCCGGCCAGGCAAGCGGCGAACACCCAGACCTGCTTGCGGCCGGGGTCGCGGTAGAGACCTGCGAAGCTCCACACCGTCAAGAGCGAGAACAAAGTGATCGCGAGGTCGGTGTGCACCAGCGGGCCAAAGGCGAGGAACGCTGGCAGGCTCACGTACACGCTGAGCGACAGCAGTCCGCCCCAGCCGCCCCCCAGCCGCCTGCCGCACACGTACACCACCCAGCCCAGAACCAGCGTGAGCAGCAGCATGGGCAGCCGGGCCCAGGCCAGCGTCGTCACCGGGTCGTTCCACTTGTTCAGCAGCCAGTCGCCGAAGACCCACTCCCCCAGGAAGGCGTGGAAGGGCATGCGGCTGATCGTCCACTCAATGCTGGAATAGTCGGCGCGCGTGCCTCGCACAACCAGCGGCACTGCCGCCAGTACCTTCGGCAACGGCGGATGCTCTGGGTTCATGCGCAGATCGAGCTTCTGCAGAGCGCTCACCCCGGCGCCGATATGCGCGACCTCGTCGAAGGTGGCGGACTCGCGCAGGGCGGCCCCGCCTGCCAGCACCCCCATGAAGACAAGCAATACAACGGCCGCAATTGAATGAGCAGAGTCCTGTCTCATTGCTCTTCCCCAATGCGCACCGCCGCCTTTGCGACAGGTGCGAGCTGGACTGCACTAGCGCGCGTTCGGATCGTAGAAGGCGGCCAGGGCATAGGCAAGCGACGCGTCCCAGTTGATTGCCACCTCATTGGTCGGAGCGCTCGCGGTGACGTCCTGCCAATCCAATTCGGTCGGATGCCCACCTCCCACGAGATGGCCCGGCCAAGGCGTTTCAATGCCGTCAGCAGCCGAAGGTCGGTGATGAGGGAACTTGGGTGGGTCGTAGCCCTCGCCCGTGACAAAGGAGCGGCCATAGGGATTGCGGCCGTAGAGGTACGCGAGCTGATCCACCACGACATCGAGGTAGCGTCGATCGCCGGTCAGACGGTACGCCATGAGGAGATTGAGCGCGAGACGCGCGAGGCTGCCGTTTGCGCCCCAGTAGTAGCTGCGCAGGCCACGGCCGTATCCGTGGCGATCGTGCTGACGCACGATGCGGTCAGCAACCGCGATCAGATCCTCCTTCACGGCAGCCACGACCGCCGGGTCCCGCTTCTTCATCGACAAGAGGTACGTGTAGACACCCAGGTTGTTGCCCTCGCCCCAGTCCCAATCCACGTCGACCGCCAGCCGGTCGCCCATCAGGCGCCGCTCGACGCGCTTCTGCACGTTCTCGTCGCCTGTGTTCTCCCAATACTCCACGAGCGCCCATATTCGGTCGCTGTCCGCCGCACGCAGGTAGGCCCCCGTGTGAAAGGCGCTCTGGTCTGGCCGCACGTCCTCCCACTCATTGCGTATGGCGTCCATGGCCTTCTGCGCAGCAGCCTGGCACTTGTCCGCATAGGCAGTGTCAAAGGGACGATAGACGCGCGCGGCCTGGCTCGCGACAGCAGCGAGGTCCGCGGTGGCCTCCGTGCTCCACGAGACGAAGTAGCGCTTCTCCTTGTCTTCGCTCGGCATGATCATCGGACAGAAACGCAGGCTCGTGAGCTTGTGGGACACGCGGCCGGCCGGGAACTGCATCTTCAAGAGCCAGTCGAGGTTGAACTTCACCTCTGCCAGGTAGTCCGGCAGGCTGCCGCCGCTCTCGGGAATGGGTGCCCTGAGCTTGGCCAGTTGGCTTCCGTAGTGCTCCCAGGCCGTCAGCAGGATCCCCGTGGCAAACGCTGCGTTGACGGTGTACTTGCCGTAGTCGCCGGCATCGTGCCAGCCGCCGGTTCCGTCTTTGAGCTCCCCGGCACGCTTCGGGTCGTAGTAATCGAGATAGCCGTCTTCCAGATGGCAGGCGGCCTTCTCGTAGACGATGCCGTTGTGTTCCAGCCGCACCGGCACGCCGCAGCGCTGACCGTAGAAGCCGAGCAGGTTGAGGCGCAGCGAAGCGTTGTAGACGCCGGCGGCGATGCGGAACGGCGGCGAGTCGGGCACGCCCTTGGCGCGCAAGACGTACTCCCCCGGCGTCTTGAAGGCGGAGAAGTCGGCCGTGCGCACCTGCTCGTCACTGTCGCGGTGATACCGCGGCGCCGCCAGAGCGCCGGTGTGGACAGGTTGACCCGTCTTGACTGACACAACGCTGAACTTCGAGACATCCGCCGCTGTGCCCACCACGGTCGCTCGCTTTGCGGAGTCCGGAAGGTACCCGATGGTGTTGACCCGAATGCCAGCGGTGGGTTGGTACTTCTGGGTCTGAGCTCGCGTCGTGGTGGCGACTGCGAGCGCCGCCCAGCAGAGCAACGCGCCGCTCGAGACCTTCCAGCATTGTCGTTGGATACTCATCTTCCCTGTCTGCTCCTGGTCGTGGATCCCAGAGATCAGGACGTTAGCGCGGAACGACTTCGAGCGTTCCCTTGACGAGCTCGACTGAGTTGTCACCGACCATGATGTCGAACGCGCCCGGCTCGACGACGCGGACCATGTTGTCGTCGAGCAGCCACAGGCTCTCAGCGTTGAGCGGGATTGAGACGGCCCGCTTCTCCCCCGGCGCCAGACTGACGCGCGCGAAACCCCGCAGCTCCTTCACCGGCCGCGTGGACGAGGCCACGCGGTCGTGGACGTAGAGCTGGACGACGTCCTCGCCCGCGCGTTGTCCGCTGTTCGTGACGTCGACCGTCACCGTTGTCTTGCCCTTGGGATCGATCGCCGCCGGCTCGATGCGCAGGTTGTCGATCTTGAAAGTCGTGTAGCTCAAGCCATGGCCGAACGCGTAGAGCGGTCCGCGTTCACCGAAGAGATAGGAACGGAACGAGCTCGGTTTGCGGCTGTAGTAGACGGGGACCTGTCCCACGGTCCGGGGGATGCTGATCGGGAGCTTGCCACTCGGGTTGACGTCTCCGAAAAGCGCGTCGGCGACGGCGCGGCCTCCCTCTTCGCCCAGGTACCAGCCCTCAAGAATCGCCGGCACGGACTGCGCGATCTCCGTGATCGCGTACGGCCGGCCGTTGAGAAGCAGCACGATCGTCGGCTTGCCGGTGGCGACGACGGCGCGCACCAGCTCGTCTTGCTGTCCCGTCAGAGCGAGGTCGCTCGCGTCACCGAGATGCTCGTCAGACCACGCCTCGCGCGACGTCTCCTCGTTGCTGCCGACCACGACCAACGCGACGTCGGCTTGCTTGGCAACAGCCACGGCCTCGGCGATCCGCTGGCGATTCTTGACCGGGTCCCCTGGCGTCACCTTGTCGCGCCACCAGTCAGGCCACTCCTCGGTGATGCGGCATCCCTCGGCGTAGAGCACCTTGACCGCACTCCCGAGCTTCTCGGTGACGCCGCCCAGGATGTCGACGCCGTGCGCGTCCCGTGGGGCGCTGTAGCCGCCCAGGTGAACGCCCTTTGCGTTGGGTCCGATGACCGCGATCGAGCGCAGCTTGGTCCGGTCGAGCGGCAAGAGGCTCTTCTCGTTCTTCAAGAGCACGATCGCCTTGCGCGCGGCTTCGAGGGCAACTGTGCGGTGTTCCGCGGCATTCGTCGCGGCCTGTGCGCGTCCCAGATCGGCGTAGGGGTTCTCGAAGAGGCCGGCCAGGAACTTGAACCGCAGCACGCGCGCCACTGCTCGGTCGACGGCAGCTTGCGTGACGCGGCCGGCACGCACCTGCTCGACCAGCGTGGCGTACGCCGCGCCGAAGGGCAGCTCGAGATCCACGCCGGCATCGAGCGCCTGGGCCGCGGCGTCGGCGAGTGTGGCCGCGACGCTGTGCCGGTCTTTCATCTCGGAGATGCCGAAGTAGTCGGAGACGACCAGGCCGTCAAAGCCCCACTCGCCCCGCAGCACACGCTGGAGCAGCCAGCGGTTCTTGTGCGAGGGAATGCCGTCGAGCTCGTTGTACGAGGGCATGATGGCCGCCGGCCGGGCCTCGGCGATCGCTGTCTCGAACGGCCGCAGGTACTGCTCGCGCAAGAGACGTTCGCCAAAGCTCGTCGGCGCCGTGTTGATGCCGCCTTCGTGCGGGCCGTGGCCGGCGAAGTGCTTGGCGGTCGCGTAGACCCGCTCGGCGCCGAGCGGCAGGTCCTTGCCTTGATAGCCGCGGATGGCCGCGACCCCCATGCGTCCGACAAGGTAGGGATCTTCGCCGTACGTCTCCTCGGTCCGTCCCCAGCGGGGATCGCGCGCCAAGTCGAGCACGGGCGAGAGCACGTGCGTGATGCCGCGCGCTCGGGCCTCGCGCGCCGCGACAGTCATGACGCGCTCGACGAGCGCCGGGTCCCAGGAGCTGGCCAGGCCGAGCGGCGTGGGGAAGTTCGTGGCGCCCGACACGGCCAGCCCGTGCAGCGCCTCCTCGTGGCACATCGCCGGGATGCCGAGGCGCGTGTTCTCGACGAGAAAGCGCTGGAGAGCGTTGACGAACGCCACGGAGGCCGGCAGGTCGCGTGTCAGAGGCGCCGGCAAACCGGAGCCCGGGCCGATCTCGCTCGGGCGCGAGATCTCGCCGATGCCGTACTTCAGGACTTCCTTCGCCTTCTCGGGAGCGAAGACGCCCTGCGCGTCCGAGATCGGAACGTTCATCTGCCAGACCGATGTGAGTTGCGCGACTTTCTCCTCCAGCGTCATGCGAGACAGGAGGTCGTCGACGCGCGCCTCGACTGCGAGGTTGGCGTTGCGNNCACCGACGAGGCGCCTATAGGGTAGCGCACCCGCCACCCGAACGTGCCGCGTCGGCGACGGCCCCGCGTTCGACAGACCTGGACGGAAGAGAGACACTATGGCTTGGAGCGAAACGGGCTATGCGGAACGAGTTCACGGGCGTTGTAGAGAAGGACGGGGCGTGGTTCATTGCCTACTGCCCGGAGATCCCGGGGGCCAACGGCCAGGGTACGACGAAAGAGGAAGCACTGCAGAGCCTCTCCGATGCCATTGCCCTGATTCTCGAGGATCGGCGTGAGGAAGGACTCCGGGGTGTTCCTCCTGACGCGGTCCGCGAGACGGTCACCGTGCAGTGAAGCGCGGAGATCTGCTGCGCCACCTCCGCCAACACGGGTGCCATCTCAAGCGGGAAGGTGGCAGCCACTCGCTGTGGGCGAATCCGGCCACCGGCCAAGTGGAGGCTGTGCCAAGGCACACTGAGCTTTCAGACCAGTTGGCGAGGAAGATCTGCCGTGGACTCTCTGTCCCGGAGATCGCTCGCACGAGCGCGTGATTTCCAGTCGCCCGGCGTTGTAGTGGCGATTCATGAATCGCCACTACGTTTGCACCGACGGACGCCCGCGCACCGGAGGCCTCACCGCCCTTCGCCTCTACCCGAGCCGGCCAGCCTCGCCAGGCGTACAATCTCAACAACGGGTGACCGTCGAACAGCATGTTTCCGTGGGCCCGACAGGCCAGTACAGGGCGCACCGCTTCTCGTGTTCGCTTGCGGAAGCAGGGCTCGCTACCGGGTGACAAGGGGCAGGGTTCCGGGAGATGACATCGATAAGGTTGCACTATTCCGAAGCTCTCATCCGAAGAGCCGTCCAGCGCTTCTGGTGGCGCACAACCGGCTGGAGATACGTCGGAGCGTTTCTAGTTGTAGCTGGCTCGTTCTTCTATCTACTCTGGAGTGGGGATCGTTCCTGGTGGGTTGGGCTTTTTGGCGCCGTCCTTGCGTTGGCTGTCGTATTCGCCGTCGCTCTCTACGCGATCCACTACCGCGCCTCGGTCGGCCGCTTTCGTCGAATGCGCACGCCCGAGGCGACCATCGAACTAGGCGAAGAGCGGTTCCGCGTGTCCTCAGACGTGGGCACATCTGAGCTGACCTGGAGCGCCGTGACCGAGGTCTGGTCATTTCCGGAGTTTCTGCTTCTCTTTTGTTCGGCAGCGCAGTTCATCACCATTCCCACGACGGACCTTGACACCAACAGCCGTGACTTCATCCTGGCCAAGGCCAGGGCAAATGGGGCAAAGGTCACCTAACAGCGCCGACCGCCTCCATGGCCGCCCTGTTTCGATCCACACCCGCCACCCGAACGTGGCGCGTCGGCAACGCCCCTGCGCGCTCGGCCTGATCGCCCGCGCCGTCGTTGGTCACTGCCTCGAACGGAGGTGTGTCGTAGACTGGTGGCCGATGAACGAGCGGACAGAATCGCTGGGCATCCAGGGAGCCGACGCACTCGCAGCGTGGTTCGGGCATTGACCATCCACTCGCTGTTCAGTCGGCGTGCCTTCATCAGGGCTGGTCTTGGCGGCGGCGCTGCGCTGCTGGCGGCCTCGTATCCTCTGTTCCTCGAGCGCCGCTGGCTGCAGGTGAACACGTATCGGATCCCCGTACCCCACCTGCCACACGCCCTGACGGGCCTGCGCATCGCACAGGTCACGGACCTGCACTACGGGCTGCTTGTCTCGCTCCAGTGGCTTCAGCACGTGATCGAGTCGGCCAACTCCTTGGATGCCGACGTCATCGTCTGCACCGGCGACTACGTCCATCACCGTGGTGCGGTTGAACCGGTGGACGCGATCTGGCCATTGCTACTGAGGCTGCGTGCGCGGCTGGGCGTCTTTTCGGTGCTCGGCAATCATGATCACTGGGCACACACGCAACGCTCGCTCGAGTGGCTCGAGCGGAGCGGGCAGTCGGTGCGTCACCGCGCGCGGCCGGTCGAGAAGGACGGGGCGCGCCTGTGGATCGCCGGCGCTGGCGACTACTGGGAAGATCTCTCCGGACTCGACGAAGCGCTCGACGCCGTTCCAGAGGACGAGTGCCGCATTGCTCTCGCCCACAACCCCGACAGCGCGGACGAGCCACGCCGCCAGCGAGTCGATCTCATGATCTCCGGACACACCCACGGTGGACAGGTGCGGCGGCCTTTTCTCGGTGCCCCGATTCTGCCAGTCAAGAACAAAGCCTACTCCTCCGGCCTGATCGTCACCGACCACTCGCGCGTCTTCATCTCGCGCGGCATCGGATGGGCCATTGCCCCCGTCCGTCTCAACTGCCCGCCCGAGATCGCGGTTCTCGTGCTCGAGCCAGCGCCGGCCACCGTCCGCATGTAGGGGCGCACGGCTGTGCGCCCTCGTTGGCTGTTCGAACGCACACCGTGCACGTGATCTCCGGTTGCCCGACGTTCTAGTGGCGATTCATGAATCGCCACTACGTCTCCACCGACCCACGCCGCGCGCCGGAGGCCTCGCCGCCCTTCTCCCGCGCCCGGTCGCGTGTAGGGGCGGCCCCCCGTGGCCGCCCTGTTCTCGCCCCGCGCCCCTGGCCGTTCCGCGTCGGATGCGCCCTCGCGCGCTCGGCCGTCTGCGACGTTCGCCCGTCACCGGGGGCGAACAAGGGAGGCGTCCTCACTTGTCGCGCGGGGGCCTGATAGGTGTTAGACCGCAGCCTCACTTCACGTCGAAGAACCGCTTCAAGTTCGCGCGACCTTGCTTCAATTTTCCGAGGCAGCGATCGCGCTTGGCACGCACTCCGGAGTTCTTCACCCGGCCGACCGACGCGATCTGCTTTTCAAGCTCCGCTGACGCCTCCACGTATGTCGGAAGCGGGTCTTGCCGCCCACCGCACACTTCGTCGAGATCAAAGGCCGGAATGGCCAAGCGCAGCACCTTCTCCGGAGCTCGAATCAGAGCAAGCCCGACGGCTTCTCCCAACATTTCTGCCGACCCTGCGTCTGACCCTGGACTAAGTGCGATCGCTACGCCGAGCCATTCCTCGTTGCCCGACTGGATTTGCCCAAGGACGCAGTCCCAATCTGAGGGATGATCGTACAGGTCCCGCGTGACAGCTTTGGGGCCCCGCCTCGCAATGCCCTCTTGGATTCCCGCTACAGTCGACGCGTACGCCAGCGATCGCTGCGAGGGTGCTGGTGGTGGTACCGCGGTACCGGCTGCGTCAGCCACGCCACTGAGTGCCGAAAGGACGATCATTGCGACAGCACTTGTCACACTCTTGTCTCCAAACCTTCATGCGGTCCGACAATTCCGAGACATGTCTAGGATAGCTGATATCGGAGCGGGTGAAGGGCGGCGAGGCCTCCGGTCCGCGGCGGCGTTCTATGGGTTTGCCTGCGAGAATCGATTGGACCGTCGACGATTGTCAGCGCAAGCTAGCGTAAGCGGCGTGGCGCGAGTGTGCGCCTGCCTCTGGCCGACGGACTTCGACTCGCTGACATCGCTCGGCTCGCTCGCGGCTTACCTCGGAAGGAGAACGGCATGGACTTGTTGTTCGTCGCATTTCTGGTCGTCGTGTTCCTGGCTCTGATCGGCATCCGGATCGTCCGACCAGTGGAGCGGGGTCTGGTGGAGAGACTGGGCAAGTACCGCCGTCTGGCCGTGCCGGGTTTCAACTGGGTCATCCCGATGGTGGACCGGATGTACCGCATCAACATCACCGAGATGATGGTGAACGCTCAGCCGCAGGAGATCATCACCAACGACAACCTGAACGCCAGCGTGGACGCCCAGGTCTACTTCAAGGTGAAGGACGACGAGGAGAGCGTGAAGAACTCCCAGTACCGCGTCTTCGACTACAAATACCAGATCGTCAACCTGGCCCGCACGACCCTCCGGAACATCATCGGCACGCTGAG
>PMCG01000031.1:1389-6435 GCA_003155335.1 Acidobacteriota bacterium | reverse complement strand
CACCGCGCTGTGCGCAGACCGCCGCGAACAGGACCAGGCACCAGCTCGGCACGCCGGCAACGACACGTACGTCGCGCGGGCCGCAGCGCGCGACGATGCGTTCGATCTTGCGACGCCAGTCGTTCTCGAGAGCGATTGCGAGTCCCGGCTCGTAGTGGTGCCGCAGCAGACGTGGCATACGCGCGGCGCAGATGCCCGAGAGATCGCCGACAGGCACGCCGGCCGCGTTGGCCTGAAGCGCTGTCGACCCGCCGAGCATGAGGAAGCGGCCGGCGGCAAGAGCGGGCCCGCCAGCGAGTATCGCACGTGCGAGAGTCACCATGCCGCCAGACGCATGGTGCCGCAGCAAGCGTTCGGACTGCGGTATCAGGCGCTCTCCGGTCCCGTCGTGTCGCGTGGTGCCACTCGTCTGTGCCAGCGCCACGGCGCGTCCAGGGAAGAGGACATCCGCTTCGTTCTGCGCCACGCGCTCGATCAAGTCCGCCACGTCCGCGTAGGAACTGATGGGGACGCCTACCCGGAAGCGCCTCGCCAGATCGCCGGCGTCTCGCAAGCGATCGAGTCCGAGCCGCCGCCCGACGGGCAGCGGGGCCAGTTCGCGCACGAGGTGACTCAGGATGTGCTGTTGCGCTGCGGACGTCTCGCGCATGCCGTTGCGAGCGCTGTCGGACGTGCCGAGCAGTCGCGCCGTTGCGTCGTGCCAAAGAAGATCGCGCACAACGTGACGATAGGCCGCCGATGAGACGCCGAAAGGGCCCAGGTGTGATCGCAGCGTGACGCTGTCTGCGAAACGTCTTCTGCCGTTCACGAGTACGTCACAAGCGTGGCCGACCCTAGAAGCCATGAAACGAGTGGAACAAGCAGCTCACGGTCTGCGGAGGAAGGGCTAGTGCGTGCCCGCGCCAGGCGGCTCACTCTGGTGCGTGGACGGCGGCGCGCCCGCAGGCGCGGCCGGCGTCTACCATGCGGGCGCGAGACGGCCCGGTTCGTAGCGGCGGCAGGGGACTCTCTTGCGCCGGCAATCTGTCCGCTGCCAAGCCGTTCAGCCACTGCGGCTTGACGGTGCGCCCGGGCGTCGGCACCTCGAATGGCCGCGCAACATTCACCTGGGGTTCACACAGTTGTCACATCCCCGTCACGCCGTGCCTCTAGCTTTGACTNNCAGCCGGACCGGCAGAGTTCAGAGTGTTCTCAAGGAGGGATCATTCGATGAGACCGAAGGGATTGAGGTTCGGCATGGCAACGGCAGGGACAGCGTTCCTTGCCCTGGTCGTGGCCGCAGGTGCCTGGGCTCAGGGGGCCTTCTACCGTGAGGTGACCAAGGACGGGCGCATATACGTCTTCAACAACATGCAGCAGTTCGAGACCTGGGAGAAGGGCGGCGAGATGGGCAAGTCCCTCACCCGCCTCGGCGCAGGGCCGAACAACGAGACGGTCGTGTTCGACAGCGAGGAAGCGATCAACCTTTACAACTTCAAGCACAACCTGCCGGGCGAGGTTTTTGCCAAGCCGAAGGAGGCGCCGAAACCACCCGAGACTTCGTTCGTAAAGGTGGGTGGCACGATCTTCACCGACCTCACCTACAACTCGGCGCCGTCGATCACCGACTCGGACGGAAACTCGGTCAAGAAGAGCGAGTTCGACGTGCGGCGCGCGTACATCAACGTCACCGGCAACATCTCGGACGTCATCTCCTACCGCATCACGCCGGACGTCACGGGGCGCTTCGCGACCACGGGCACGGGCCTGCCGTCCGGCGCCAAGGTCAGCACCACCACCGACGGAAGCCTGGTCTTCCGGCTGAAGTACGCCTTTGGCCAGTTCAACCTGGACAAGCCCATCTCCAAGGGCTCTTGGATCCGCTTTGGTCAGCAGCAGACGCCCTACGTCGACTTCATGGAGGGCATCTACCGCTACCGCTTTCAGGGCACCATCTTCACCGACCGCGAGAGCTTCCTGAGCTCCTCGGACGTCGGCGTCAGCGCGCGCCTGGCTCTGCCGGACGACTACGGCGACGTGCACGTGGGCTACTACAACGGCGACACCTACTCCAAGGCTGAAGCGAACGACCAGAAAGCATTCCAGATTCGGGGCACGCTGCGCCCACTGCCGAAAGAGAAGGACCTGAAGGGCCTGCGCTTCACGGCCTTCTACGATCACGACGCTCCGGTCAAGGACGGCGCGCGCAATCGTTTTGTGGGCGCTGTGACCTTCGAGCACACCTACGTGAACGTCGGCTTCGAGTATCTGAGCGCCAAGGACCAGGCCAGCGGCACCAAGCCGGCGCCTGTCAGCGCCAATGGCTGGTCGCTCTGGGCCACCCCGCGCACGACGGTGGGTCTCGAAGGCCTCTTCCGCTACGACAGCCTCAAGCCCAACAAGGACGTCGACGCCAAGAAGAACCGCACGCTCATCGGCGCCGCGTACTGGTTCAAGATGCCGAAGTCGGGTCTGGCGACCGCGCTCCTGTTGGACTACGAACAGGTCAAGTACGACACGGCCCTCAACAAGCCCACGGAGAAGCGCTACGAGCTCAAGGCCCTGTTCAACTTCTGATGTGCCGGCAACGTTTACACGGAATTAACGCAGATGAAACGTGACGTTTTCGAGCGTCGCCTAGATTAGAAGCGACGCCAGTGGGTGGACACACCCGCGAGAAGGAGTGATTTCGATGAAGCGTCTTCTTGTCGCACTCGGCGTGACGGCGCTGGCAGCGGGCGCGTCAGCCGAGACCGTGAAGGTCGATCCCGCCATCCCGGCCTATCAGAAGGTCAGCGGCGTGTCCGGGGCCATCTCGAGCGTCGGCTCGGACACGATGAACAACCTCATGACGCTCTGGGGCGAGTCGTTCCAGAAGCTGTACCCCAACGTGCGCATCCAGATCGAGGGCAAGGGCTCCTCGACGGCGCCGCCGGCGCTGATCGCGGGCACCGCGCAGTTCGGGCCGATGTCGCGCGCCATGAAGTCCACCGAGGTCGATCAGTTCGAGCACAAGTACGGCTACGCCCCGACGCAGATCCGCAGCTCCTACGACGCCCTGGCCGTCTACGTCAACAAGGACAATCCACTGGAGCATCTCACGCTGACGCAGGCCGACTCGGCCTTCTCCAAGACGCGCAAGCGTGGTGGCAAGAACGTGGCCACCTGGGGCGACCTGGGTCTGACTGGCGACTGGGCCAACCGGCCGATCAGCCTCTACGGCCGCAACTCGGCGTCCGGGACCTACGGCTTCTTCAAAGAGCATGTGATGGAAAACGGCGACTACCGCGACACCGTCAAGGAGCAGCCGGGTTCCGCGTCTGTGGTGCAGGGCGTCACGGAAGATCGTTTCGGCATGGGCTACAGCGGTATCGGCTACCGGACGTCCGGCGTCAAGAACCTCGCGCTGGCGGCGAAGGAGGGTGGCGCGTTCTCGAGTGGCAGCTATGAAGATGTGACCACCGGCCGTTATCCGCTGGCGCGCTTCCTCTTCATCTACGTCAACCGTGCGCCGAACAAGCCGCTCGATCCACTGGCGCGCGAGTTCTTGAAGTTCGTTCTCAGCCATGAAGGCCAGGAGATCGTGATCAAAGACGGCTACTTGCCGCTATCCGCGGCGATCGTCAAAGAGGAACTGGCGAAGCTTCAGTAGGGGCGACCGGCCGGTCACCCCTAGCGGCAACGACCGTAGGGGCACGGCATGCCGTGCCCCTACGACGTCGCCCCCGAAACGAACATGCCAGCAGTCACCATCAGAGATCGCGTCGCCGCAGCCAGCCGTCGCATCGCGCGCCTCAAGCGCTTCGACCGTGCGGCCACTGGCACCATCGTCCTGGGCGGCATCGGGATAGTGGCCGGCGTGTTCGGCATTCTCCTCTTCATCTTGGTGGAGACTTGGCCGCTTTTCCGTCCGGCGCGGGCCGAGCGCTTGGGCCCTGTCGCGCCGCCGCACTCCGGCGCGGTTGAGACGCTGCCGTTGGCCTTCGGCGTCGACGAGTATCAGCGCTACTACTACGAGGTTCTCGGCAGCGGACAGGTGGCGCTCCATCGTCTGACCGATGGGAGCGTGACGCGCACGCTCACGCCCGCGGGCCTGATGCCGGCACCCGTAACCGCCGCGTCGCGCAGTGCGCAGGGCGGCTTCATCGCGCTGGCCACGGCCGACGGCCGCGTTGTGCTGACGCAGCTCCATTTCACGCCGCGCTACGAGGGCCAAACCCTTGTCGACCTCGACGCCGAGCTTCGCGAGCGTGGGCAGATCACGGTGGATCCGGCCGGACGCCCAGTCCGAGCGGTGAGCTATCGTGAGACCGAAGACACACAAGCTGTGGCGGCGCTGGTCGCAGACAGCGAGATCCGCATCTGCCGCAGAGTCGGCGTAGGCGACGCCCGCTGCGACACGCTCGCGCCAGCCGCTGGCGAGCGCTTCACGCGGCTCAGCCTCGGCGGCACGCAGGGCCTGATCGCGGGCACGGACAAGGGCAACGTGCTGCACTGGGAGCTCGATCCGGAACCGCGGCTGACGGACATCTCGCCGGTGGGCGACGCGGCCATCACCGCGCTCGACTGGATCATCGGCGACGTGTCGTGGGTGGCCGGCGACGCGCGCGGCAGGCTCAGCGGCTGGTTCCCGGCGCGCTTGCACGAAGACGACACCGCGCGGCCGATGGTGCGGGCGCACGTCTTCACGCAGCAGGCGAGCCCAGTCGTGGCCATCGCGGCCTCGGCCCGCGATCGCAGCTTCCTGACNNCGCTGGTGACGCCGAAGAACGACGGGATCTTGGGTTGGCGCCGCGACGGGTCTGTCGTGCGCTACGCGCTCGTGAGCCCACATCCGGAAGTATCGTGGACCGCGCTCTTCGGCCGATTGTGGTACGAGGGCTACCCGCGGCCGGACTGGGTCTGGCAGTCCACTGGCGCGACCAATGACTTCGAGGGCAAGCTCAGCCTGATACCGCTGATCTTCGGCACGATCAAGGGCACGCTCTACGCCCTGATCTTTGCCATCCCGCTCGGGGTGTTCGGCGCGCTCTATACCTCGCAATTCGTGCACCCCGAGCTCAAGGC
>PMCG01000031.1:0-1275 GCA_003155335.1 Acidobacteriota bacterium | reverse complement strand
CTCTGGCTCGCGAGCAGCCTGGGCCTGACCTACGACCAGCGCAACTGCCTGGTCGTGGGCATCGCCATGGGCTTTGCGGTGATACCGATCATCTTCACGATCTCCGAAGACGCGTTCTCGAGCGTGCCTTCTGGCCTGAGCGCGGCGTCTCTGGCGCTGGGCGCGAGCCGCTGGCAGACCGCGATGCGCGTGGTGCTGCCCACGGCCAGCCCGGGCGTCTTCTCGGCGATCATGATCGGCTTCGGCCGCGCCGTCGGCGAGACGATGATCGTGCTCATGGNNGGCAACACGCCCGTGCTCGACTGGTCGATCTTCAACGGCATGCGCACGCTCTCCGCCAACATCGCGGTCGAGATGCCCGAGGCGCCGTACGGCGGCACGCTCTACCGCGTGCTGTTCCTCGCGGCTGGCGTGCTCTTCGCCATGACCTTTGTCGCCAACACGTTGGCAGAAGTCATCCGCCAGAGGCTGCGCGAGAGGTACCGCGCGCTATGACCGGCGGGCGCGCAATGCCTGGTGTAGGGGCGACGCATGCGTCGCCCCTACGACGGATGTTGCGCCGAGGTGATCCCTTCATCTGGCTGACAGGCAGCGCGCTCGGCATCTGCCTGCTGATGATTGCCGGGCTGGTCGCCATCGTGCTCTCGAATGGCCTGGGTTTCTTCTGGCCAAGCCAATTGCTGCAGGTCACGCTGCGCGACGGTCGCACCTTCCTGGGCGAAGTCGTCGCGCGCGAAGCCATACCTGATCCCGATCGGCCGGAACGACGGGTGCTGCAGCGCATCCAACTCAAGGTCGGCAATCGCGATCTCTACGGCTTTGACTTCAAATGGATCGACGAGGGCGACATCGTCAGAAGCGGCTATCCGCTGGACGCGCTCTACGTCGAGCGGCGCGAGTACGGCGCTCTCTTGGCCACGCCGCAGCGAATCACGCGGGCTGATCAGACGCTGGCCGAAGGCGCGCAGGCCACGACGGAGATGATCGCGCCTCTGCTTGAGCAGGCGTCGCGCGATCGCCAGGCGATCGCGAAGATCGAGAAGGATGAGATCGGCGCCATCAACTACGAGATCGAGCGCCTGCGCCTGCGTTCACATCGTTTGGATCTGCTCGTCGCGCGCGAGCCGGGCCGCGACCTCTCGGCAGCGCGCTCGGCGATCGACCAAGCCACTACGGCCGCGCAGCGTCGCTACCAGGGCAAGCAGCAAGAGCTCGACGAGCTGGCGTCTGGCGCGAGCTCGACGCGCGTCGCGTTCGTCACCGCCGACGGCGCGC
>PMCG01000046.1:2070-4387 GCA_003155335.1 Acidobacteriota bacterium | reverse complement strand
GAGGTCGACCTGGCCGACGTGCGCGTGCTGCTCGTCAAGCCGCAGACCTTCATGAACAGGAGCGGCGCTGCCGTCGAGCCGCTGCTCGCCAAGTACGGGGACGGCCCGGCCGACTTGCTCGTCGTGGTCGACGACGTCGCGCTCGAGTTGGGCACGCTGCGCATCCGAGAGCGCGGCAGCCATGGCGGACACAACGGTCTGCGTTCCATCGTGGAGGCCCTCGGCAGCGACGATTTCGCCCGCGTCCGCGTCGGCATCCGACGGGCTGACTCGCCGCTCGACCTGGCCGGCTACGTGCTCGCGGACTTCGATCCCGACGAGACCGTCGCGGTTCCCGAGATCGTCAGCCGCGCAGCGGACGCCGTCGAATGCTTCTTGCACGACGGACCGCAAACCGCCATGAACCGCTTCAATCGCACCGAGCGCGACGCGGCCGCGAGCTGATACGTGCCTGGCCTTTGAGCGCTGCTCGAGATTGTGGTTTAATAGCGGTTTGACTGACCGCGCCGCCCTGCGGAATGGGGTCGCGCACTCCTTGCCCCTGAGAAGGCCCGTCGGGCCAGAAGGGGGCTCGAAGATCCAGAAGGAGGCATTTCCCGGTGAGTGATCGTGTCTACGAGATTCTGTTCATCGTCGACCCCAATCTGGGCGAGCCCGAGGTCGACGCCCTGGCGGCGCAGATCCAGGGCTACGTCGAGAAAGAGGGCGGACGCATCCAGAAGGTCGAGAAGTGGGGCAAGAAGCGCCTGGCCTACCCGGTGCGCAAGCACCGTGAAGGCTCGTACGTCCTGATCGTCGCGGAGGGCACCGGCGAGATCATCAAGGAGATCGAGCGCCGCATCCGCGTCACGGACGGCGTGGTCCGCTACCTGAGCGTGCGCGTCGACGAGGACCTGCGCAAGGCCGAGACTTCCAAGCGCAAACGCGCCTCAGAGGACGAGAAGAAGCGGGCGCGCATGGCCACACGGCCGCCGCGGCCCAGCGCGGTGGAGGAGGTGCAAGAGTGAGCTCGGGATCGATGGGCGGCGGTTTCAGAGGCGGGGCCCCGAGGCAGGGAGGCCGTGGCGCGGGCGACCGCGGCGGCGCTGGCGGAGCGGGCCGCGGCAACAACAAGGACGCTGGCAAGCGCTACTTCTTCAGGCGTCGCAAGGTCTGCAAGTTCTGCGTGGACAAGATCGACTACATCGACTACAAGGACACCAAGCTCCTCGGCGGGTTCGTGCCGGAGCGCGGCAAGATCCTTCCACGACGCATGTTCGGCACGTGCGCCGAGCACCAGCGCAAGCTGACGCTGGCCATCAAGCGCGCGCGCCTCATCGCTCTTCTGCCCTTCGCCGCGGAATAGCCGCGCGAAGGACCGAGGCAGGCACTCATGTCCGTGTCCGCTCGAGCGGGCGCAAGCGTCGAATCGCGAGAGCGCGGCACTCTGCGTCCCGCGCTCACCTCTGCGGCTCTGTTCGCGACCGCTGTCTTTGCGCCGATGCTCGGGCTGCCCGCTCTCGGCCTGGTTGCCGTTCTGGCCGCATACCCGCTGGCGCTGGCACGCCTGGGCGGCACCGGCATGACTGGGGTGTGGGCTGCTCTCGTTGCAGCACTGCTCATCCTCGGCGTCGCGCCGATGGGCTTCGCCCTGGCCTACCTGGTGGTGGCAGCGGTCCCTGGCCTGCTGATGGGCGAGTCGCTGACGCGCGGCCGCGGATTGCTACGCGGGTGCCTGCGGGCGTTTGCGTGGCTGGCGACNNATACGCGGACGCGAGTTCTTGGACCAGATGCGCGCTCAGGGCGTGCCGCTCGAGCAGATCGACGCGTGGAGCACCCAGGTCGGCTCGGCTCGCGAGCTGCTGGCCGTGATCTACCCCGCCTTCTACATCGTCCTGCTCGGGCTGGCCGTGGCTGTCAATGGCTGGCTGATCAGGCGCTATCTCGTGCGACACGACCCTGCCTGGCTGGAGCAGGGCGAGTTCGAGAACCTGCGCTGGCCCCTGGGCGTGGTCGTCGTGTTTGTGCTGTCGGGCTTCGGCTTGGCGCTGCCCGCTGTCCGCGACGCGGCGGCCAACGCGCTCGTGCTGGCCTGCTTCTTGTTCGTGTGGCAAGGCCTGGCCGTCGCTTCGTTCGTCGGACGCCGGCTCTTGCCGCCGGCCGTGCTCTGGATCCTCGCAGGGATCCTCATCTTGACGCATGTGCTCGTGCCTCTCGCAGTGCTGGCCCTGCTCGGCCTATTCGACCAGTGGCTGGACGCACGCCGCTGGGCTGAGGCCAAGGCGGCCGGAGAGGACTGACAGGGAGATGCCATGGAAGTCATACTGAGACAGGACGT
>PMCG01000046.1:0-2009 GCA_003155335.1 Acidobacteriota bacterium | reverse complement strand
GCCGCGCAAGGTGGGCGAAAGCGATCTGCTCTACGGCTCCGTCACCAGCGCCGACGTGGCCGAGTTCCTCGCCGGCAAGGGCATCGAGATCGACAAGCGCAAGATCCAGCTCGAGGAGCCGATCAAGCGGCTTGGGGAGTACGAAGTCAAGATCAAGCTGCACCCCGAGGTCGTGGCGGCGCTCAAGATCACGGTCAGCAAGGCCGACTAGGTCCGCTCCGAGCGTGGACCTCGCTTGGGCCCACGCCCGGCTAGAATGAGGCTCGCCGTGGCCACCGATGCTTCCGACCAGGTCCGCGTCCTGCCGCACAACACGGAGGCCGAGCGCACCGTCTTGGGCGCCGTGTTCGTGGACAACGGCGCCTTCAACTCGGCAGCCGAGCTGCTCACGCGCGAGGACTTCTACTCTGAGGCGCACCGCCGCATCTTCGACGCCATGGCGGCTCTGTCCGAGCGCAGCCAGCCCATCGACCTGATCACGCTCAAGGACGAGCTCGGCCGCCGCCAGTTGCTCGAGGCGGCCGGCGGCACTGCCTACCTGGCGGGCCTGCTCGACGGCCTGCCGCGCATCACCAACGTCCAGGACTGGTGCCGCATCGTCAAAGAGAAGGCCGTCCTGCGCGCGATGATCCATGCCGGCAGCCGCATCGTGCAGTCGTGTTACGAGGGCGAGCACGAGGTCGCCGAGCTGCTCGACCGGGCGGAGAAGTCCATCTTCGACATCGCCGAGCGCCGCATCCGTCAAGGCTTTGTCGGCATCCGCGACATCGTCAAGGAGAGCTTCCGCACCATCGACCAGCTCTCCCAGTCGCACGAGCTCGTCACCGGCGTCCCGACCGGCTTCGCCGACCTTGACGAACGCACGAGCGGCCTACAGAAGGGCGATCTAATCATCGTGGCGGCGCGTCCGGCCATGGGCAAGACCTCCTTTTGCCTCAACGTCGCCCAGCACGCGGCACTGCGCGCCGGCGAGACAGTGGGCGTTCTCTCGCTCGAGATGTCCAAGGAGCAGCTCGTGCTGCGCATGCTCTGCGCCGACGCGCGCGTCGACGCCCACCGCCTGCGCACCGGCAAGCTCAGCGAGAAGGACTGGGCCCGCCTGGCCAAGGCCTACGCCGATCTGTCGGCGGCGCGCATCTTCATCGACGACTCGGCCACCCTCACGCCGCTCGAGATGCGCGCCAAGTGCCGGCGCCTGAAGGCGGAGCACGGGCTGGGCCTGGTGATCGTCGACTACTTACAGCTCATGCANNCGTCCACAGCTGGCCGACCTGCGCGAGAGCGGCGCGATCGAGCAGGACGCCGACGTCGTCATGTTCATCTACCGCGAGGAAGAGCACAAGCCCACCGACGAGAACAGAGGCATCGCTGAGATCATCATCGGCAAGCAGCGCAANNCCCACCGGCAGCCTGAAGCTCGTGTTCATCAAGGAGTTCACGCGCTTCGAGAATCTTGAGGTCGGGAGAGGCGCGTGACAGGGCCGATCGCAGATCCCTGCCCGCAGTGGCGCTCGGCCTGGGCGCGCGTGAGCGCCATGGCCTCAGCGCGAGATTCCTAGCATCGCGATGTCGAAGATCCGCACCGTTTTCGCCTGTCAGGCCTGCGGTTTCGAGAGCTCGAAATGGCTCGGGCGCTGCCCGGACTGCGGCGAGTGGAACAGCCTGGTCGAAGAGCGGCGCGACGTCACGCCGCCCGGGAAAGGGCGTCAGGCCACGCTGGGCCTCGAGATCGGCAGCCATCCCAAGCCCTACGATCTCGTCGACGTCTCCGAGGCGGCCCGCGTCTCCTCCGGCATCGACGAGTTCGACCGCGTGCTGGGCGGAGGGATCGTGCCCGGCTCGATGGTGCTGATCGGCGGCGAACCGGGGATCGGCAAGAGCACGCTCTTGCTCCAGGTCGCGCACCTGTTGGGCCGCTCCGGTGGCGCGGTGCTCTACGTCTCCGGCGAAGAGTCCGAGCAGCAGGTCAAGCTGCGCGGCGACCGGCTGGGCATCTCCGGCGGCGCTCT
>PMCG01000008.1:9724-14203 GCA_003155335.1 Acidobacteriota bacterium | reverse complement strand
GTGCCCGGATCGCGTCCGCCGACAATGTACTCGCTGGGACGCGTCTGTAGGGTGAGTGCGAGCGCGAGCAGCAGCGCGAACGGTACCCAATCGGTCCATCGCGGGCGCTGCCACCAGGGTGGCCCGTGCCGCCACAGCCCGATCGCGCCAGCGACCAGGCCGATCGCGCCGGTCGTGGCACCGACCGCAACCAGAGAGAACGCACCGGCCTCCGCGAAGATCAGACCCGTCCACGCGGAGAACATCACGCTCACTGCGGGGACGAGGAAGAGCTTCTGGTCGAGGCTCAGCGCCCCCCGCTCCTCGCGCGCTAGCCAGACCAGGAGGCCCAGTCCGGGCAGCAGCAGCAGCCCGATCCCAGCGAGCGCGGCAGGCAGCACGGGCACGAGATGCACGGGGAGCTTCTCCTCGGTGGCGCGCGTTCCTCAGCCGATCGCTGCCACGGCCTCGCGCACGACGCCGGCGACAAAGCGCACGCGGGCGTCGCTCATTTCAGGGTAGAGCGGCAGCGACAGCACCGAGCTGGCCGCCAGCTCCGCGACCGGGAAGCGGGTCTCGGGCGGGACGACGACGGCAAAGGCTGGCTGGCGGTGCACAGGCACCGGGTAGTGCACAAGCGTTTCGACGCCGCGTACCTTGAGCGCGGCAGCCAGGGCATCGCGTCGCGGGTGCCGCACCACGAAAAGGTGCCACGCTGCGCGGGCGTAGGACGCCTCCTCGGGCAGATCGAGCCCACAGCTCGCGAGCTCCTCTCGATAGATCTCGGCCAGAGCGCGCCGGCGCTCCACCCACGACTCGAGCCGTCGCAGCTTGACGCGCAGGACCGCGGCCTGCAACTCGTCCAGGCGGCTGTTCATGCCCAGGCGCAGGTGCTCGTATCGAGCGCGCTGGCCGCCGTTACGCAGTTCCCGCACGCGCGCCGCGGCCTCATCGTCGTCCAAGAGCAGGGCTCCGCCGTCGCCTAGGGCGCCGAGGTTCTTCGTGGGATAGAAGCTGAGCGCGACCGCGCCCGTCGCGCCGATAGCTCGGCCTCTGTACTTTGCGCCGTGCGCCTGACAGCCGTCCTCGATCAGCACCAGGCCGTGGCGTCGCGCGATCTCACGCAGCGGATCGAGATTCGCCGGGTGGCCGTAGAGGTGCACCGGTAGCAGCGCGCGTGTGCGCAGCGTGATCGCCCTTTCCGCGGCCGTCGGATCGAGGTTGAGCGTGCGCGGGTCGACGTCGGCGAAGACAGGGCGCGCGCCGGCGCGCACGATGGCCAGCGCGGTAAAGGCGGCCGTGAGCGGCGTCGTGATGACCTCATCGCCCGGGCCCACGCCGAGCGCTTCCAGGGCGAGCTGCAGGGCTTCCGTGCCGTTCGCCACGCCGACAGCCGTACGCGCACCAAATCGCTCGGCCAGCTCGCGCTCAAAGGCCTCGAGCTCCGGTCCCAAGACAAACCAGCCGGAGTCGAGCACGCGGCGCAGTGCGGCGTCGATCTCTTCGCGTAGCGGCGCGATCTGCGACGCCAGATCCAGGAAAGGCACCTGCGTCGCGCTCACAGATAGCGATCCTTGTGCTGCGTGTAATACTCGATCGTACGAGCCAGCCCGTCGGCCAGCGAGACGGTCGGCGTCCAGCCGAGAGCGGTGCGCACCTTGTGCGTGTCGGCGTAGAAATCGCCGATGTCGATGCGCTTGCGATTCTCCGGGAACGGCACCAGGCGGTAGGAGCCGCGCCCGGCGATCGCCGTCATCTGGCGCACCAACTCGAGCAGCGACACAGGGGCATCGCCGCCAAGGTTGAACACCTGTCCGTCCGCTGCCGGTGAGGCCCCGGCCCGCAGCAGGGCATCGACGACGTCGTCCACGAAATCAAGGTCGCGCAATTGTTGGCCGTCGCCGAACAGCTCGATGGTCTCGCCCAGGACGACCTGGCGGATGAACCAGCCCATGAAGCCCTGTCGGTCGTGACGAATGAGCTGGCGCGGCCCGTAGGTGTTGGTCAGGCGCAGCGAAGTGGTCCGGATGCCGTAGACCGAGTGATAAACGAGGTGGTACAGCTCCCCCGAGATCTTGTTGATGCCGTTGACGTCGACCGGCTGCAGGGGGTGCGTTTCGTCCACGGGCAGACGCAGCGGCCGGCCGTAGATCTGCCGCGTGCTGGCGTAGACGATCTTGAGGCCCGGGTTGGCCTTGCGCACTGCCTCGAGGATCCAGAGCTGGCTCCTGCAATTGATCTCCAGATCGGTGAAGGGATCCGACATCGAGTCCACGTGGCTGACCTGCCCTGCCAGGTTGAAGAGCAGATCCTGGTCACGCACCAGGTACTCCATCGCGTGACCCCGCACGTCGGCGATGTTGATGCGCACGCGGTCTTCGTAGCCCGCCAGGTTGAAGAGATTGCCGCCGTAGTCCGGAAGCAGGCTATCGACGGCCAAGACCTGCGCGCCGAGGTCTGCCAGCGCGCGACAGAGGTTCGATCCGATGAACCCCAGACCGCCGGTCACGAGTGCGCGCCGGCCGCGATAGAAGTCGCGATAGCCGTCCATGTCCGCAGTAGTCACCGGCCCTCCCCCTGTGGAGTCGAAGGAGAAGAGCGTCCCCGCAAGTGCTCACGTCGCACGACGAGTTCGATCCAGAGTTGGGCCAGGTCGACGAGCGTGTGGGCCACGCGCCTCAAGTTGAAGAACTGGCTCTTGCCATACGTGCGGTGAAAATGGTGCACTGGAACCTGCGCGATNNGAGCCGCACGCGATCGAACACCGTGCGCCGCATCAGGCGGAAGTCGCAGTCCACGTCACGCAGACGCAACCGGAAGGCAATGCGCACCAGCCAGTGATAAAGACGACCGACGACGACGCGGTACAGTGGGTCGGAGCGCCCGATCTTGTATCCGTTGACAAAGTCGATCTCCGGCGTCAGGGCCTCGAACAGCCGGCGCATCTCCCGCGGGTCGTATTGGGCGTCGCCGTCGGTATAGAAGACCAGATCCTTGGTCGCGCTGGCAAAGCCCTGACGCAGCGCCGCACCATAGCCGCGGTTTTCGGGATGGTGGACGACCCGGAGCCACTGGAAGTGGTGCGCCATCTCGTCCAGCAACTCACCGGTATGGTCCGGGCTCCCATCGTTGACGACGATGACCTCGTAGTCGTCCGTCAGCTGACGCGCGGTCATGTGTGCCAGCAACACGAGGCTGGCGATCGTGCCTGCGTCGTTGTAGGCGGGGAAGAAGACGGACAGGCTCGGCGGCTTGGCTTTCAACTTGGAGTTCCCGTGCGGGAGGTGCCTCCCAAGGCGCACGGACCGTAGCATGCGGCGTCCGTGAGGGTCAACTTCTCGCTGTCTCCTTCGGCGCTCGGCCGCGCATGACCACCAGCAGCAGCGCCAGCAAGGCTGCCGCAGCGACGCCGACGCCGAGCAGCAGGCCAGGGGGGCGGTGGCCGAGCACGATCGTGTGCGGTCCATCCGACAGCGCGACCGCCATCTGTCCCTGGTTCACGCGCGCGATCGGCTGCGCCAGCCCGTCGACGCGCGCCGACCATCCGCGATCCCAGCTCTCCGCCACCACGAGCAGGCCCGGGCCGGCGGCGTTCACGGCGATCCGACCGCGGTCGTCAACGCTCGCGCGTGCGGTGGAGACACGACCGTTCGGGAGCTGGCCGAGACGGTTCGCCTCGTCCTCGGTCGTGAGCGCCACGCGAGCGAGGTCCAAACCCCGTGAGGTGAGCGACTCCAGCGCTTGCTGGACGGATCCGTCATCAGGCAGAACCGCCAGGCGCTCGACGACGCGGACGCGCGCCAGCGCGTGCGGGAGCTCGAACAGGCACACCGTCGGTGTGGCCAACGCCGGGTGGAAGAAGCGTGTGTCGCTGACAAATGCGGAGACAAGCGACGCCGATGCCGATGCGGGAATGAAGTCGTCCACCAGAGTGAGCCGCGCGATGAGCAACTCGCCAGCCCCGACCATACACTCGACAGTGGCGGAATTGACGAGGTAGCGTCCCGGCAGCCGCAGGCTGCCGACATAGCGATGTCCTTCGAATCCACTCGCAGCCCAGCTCTCGGCGATCGGCGCGCGCGCGTGACGGACCGCGGGACGGACATCGGCGCGATCGTAGGCCCACTCGGCGGTTTCCTCGCCGGCGCGCAGCGATGTGATCAGTTGACGGCCCGATGCCAGGCCGACGACAACGCGGGCGACAACCGTGCCTTGCGGCACGCTGACCGCATCGGAGAGGGACGAGACGACGCGTATGGCGGTCGCTGGCGTCACAGGAAAGGCGAAGAACCGGGTGTCCTGACCCCGCAAGGTCACGTCCAGTGCGTCGGCGTTCGCCACGCTCGAAGCCAGAGCCGACGCGGGCACCTGCACCCAGCGGATGCCCAAGGCCTCTAGGCGGCGCGGGTCGGTCCGAAGGAAGGCGCCGGGCCCAAGCAGGCCGCCGCTCGTGAGGCCGCCGAGCGTTCGCAGCGTGCCCAGCGGCACCATGGGGTCGTA
>PMCG01000008.1:5113-9673 GCA_003155335.1 Acidobacteriota bacterium | reverse complement strand
GCCAGGCGGAAGTAGAGGATCAACGCCAGCGTGAGCAGACCGACGCCTGGCGCCAAGTGGGGCGCCAATGGCCCGGCCGCGGCTGCCGAGATGGGCAGCACCGCGACACACGCCAGCGCGGCAACGAAGAAACCCCCCCGGCCGCGGGCCCCGGCAGCCTCTCGTCTGGCCCGCCACTGCGCGGAGAGTGCCAGGCCGGCGATCAGGACCAGGGCCAGGTCGAACACGAGCGGCAGCGCCCCCGGCGCCGTCAGCGGTCCGCGGCCCCACTGGAGCGCCAGACAAGACGCCGCCACAACACCCAACACGCGCGCGGTGGTGTTGCGGAGCATCAGAGGCAAAGCGGCGACAGCCAGAGCGACCGCGGGAGTGTGCGACACGTAGCGCAGAATCAACCCCGCTGCACCGGCCAGTCCCGGCGGAGCCGCCTCGGCCAGGGCCACAGTCTGGCGCCCGGAGGCCATCAGCGCGAGCAGCGAAGGGAAGAGCTGCGGGGCGGCCAGAGCCATGCCGGCCACGAGCGGCCACAGGCGCGACCACAGCGAGCCGCGCTCCGGGGCGCGCTGGGCCAGGTGGGCCAGCACGAGGCGTGCGAAGACGATCCCCATTCCGGCGCGCGTGGCTTCGAAAGAGCCGGCGGTCAGCAACAGGCCGATGGCTGCCGCCAGCGCAACGGCGCGCCCGCCGCTGCGGCGCCGCGCGAAAGCCTCGGCTGCCATCACCGCGAGCAGCAGCGGCGGAACGGCGATCACGGTTGCGCTGTCGCTCAGGTGATTGACGAGATACGGTCCGAGGGCGAAGGCCACACCGCCGAAGTAGGCACCGACGCTCTCTGCGCCGAGCTGGCGGAGCAGCAGGTACGTGAGAACAGCCGTGGCCGAGAGCGACAGCAGGATGAGACACTGGAACGCGGCGAACGGAGCGAGCGGCAGGAGCAGGAGCGCAGGGAAGTAGAAGGCTCCCGGACGATACGCGGCCAGCAGGCTTGTGCCGGAGAAGATGGCGGAGTTCCACGAGGGCAGCTCACCGCGCGCGTAGGACTGCCACACCGCCATCCGCAGCGGGTAGTGCAAGAAGGTGCCGTCGCCAGGCGCCAGCAAGCGGCCCTCGCTCCAGGCGGGCGCATAGGCCACGACGGGGAGCAGCCCCAGCAGAGCGATTCGCGCGAGACCCAGCCAGCGTTCGCGCCGGCCGCCCTGCCCCGTCTGATCTGCTGCGTCCGTCACTTCCTGTCCAGCGAGGAGGCGACCTGCTCGGAAATCAGACCAAAGAGGAAGACTACGATCGCCAGCTGAATCAGCAGGGCCGCGCCCATCGGGATCTTGCCGAACTCGACCACGTTCCATACGGCGTACGCGGCGCCGAGCAGGAAGGAAGCGGCCGAGATGGGAAAGAAGATCTTCAGAGGACTGTAGAGCGTGACGATCTTCAGGATGATGAGCACAAACAGCACACCGTCGCGAACGACGCGGATCTTGCTCATGCCGACACGACGGTGCGCGCGGATCGGCACGAAGGCCACACTGTAGCCCGCCTTCAGGAAGGCCAGACAGGACGTCGTGGGATATGAGAAACCGTTTGGCAGGAGGTGCAGGATGGATAGCAGACGGTCGCGCCGTGCGACGCGAAAGCCGGAGGTGAGGTCCGGGATGGCTCGTCCGGTCAGCCAGGAAGCGAGCCACTGGAAGCACGCGTTGCCCAAAGCGCGCAGCCACGCCTGGTCGCTGGCCGAACGCGCGCCGATCACCATCTCGTTCTCCGCGAGGGCCTCGATCAGCCGCTGCGCGTCCTTGGGATCATGTTGTCCGTCCGCGTCCATCAGCAGCACGANNGCGCCCGCGCCAGCCGCTCGCGCGCCTGTCTCATCGCTTGAGCCGTCGTCGACCACGATCACCTCGAGTGGGCACAGTGTCTCGCGCACACCGCTGACGACGGCCGCGATGGACGCCTCCTCGTTCATGGCGGGAATGACGACCGAGACGCGTGTCGCGTCTATCACGGCCGACGCCTCGTGCGCTGGCGCGGCGCTGGCGGCGCACTGCCGACGTCGCGCGAGCGGATGCGGTAGAGCAAGTCCTCGATCAGCTTGCGGTTGTTGGCGATCAGGTCGGCCATGATGCCCCACTGCAAGGTCTGAAAACCGAGGATCAACAGCAGCACCGAGAGGACGGCGGACTGCACGTGGCCACGCACCGCGCCGTGCCACCAGAAGTACGCGTAACGCAGCCCGAGTAAGGCGCCGGACGTGACGAGCGCACTGCCCAGCAGCGCGAACACCTTCAGCGGTTCGTAGGTCGCGTAGATGCGCAGGATGGTCACCCCGCTGCGCTTGACGTATTCCCAGGGCGAGGTGAACAGTCGCGACGGCCGCGTGGGGTGCGCCGTGATCGGAACGTGCGCGACCGCCAGTCGCTTCTTGCCTGCCTGGATGATCGACTCGAGCGTGTAGGTGAACTCGCTGACGATGTTGATGCGGAGCGCGGCCTCGCGCGTCAGAGCGCGGAAGCCGCTGGTCGTGTCCGGCAGACGCGTGCCCGACACCTTGCGCACCACCCACGAGCCGAGTGTCTGCAGCCGGCGCTTCATCCAAGAGAAGTGCGCCACGGTCCCGACGCCGCGGTCGCCGATGACCAGGTCCGCTTGGCCAGCCAGAATCGGCGCGATCAGATGCGGAATGTCGGCACCGGAATACTGGTTGTCGGCATCCGTGTTGACGATGACGTCCGCGCCGACCTGCAGCGCAGCGTCGAGCCCTGCCATGAAGCCCTGGGCCAGTCCTTTGTTGCGCGTGAAGCGCACAATGTGGTCCACGCCGTTCGCCCGCGCCACCTCCGACGTGTGGTCGCTCGAACCGTCATCGATGACCAGCGTCTCCACGCTGTCGATGCCCTCGATCGTGCGCGGGATGCTGGCCAGCGCCTCCGCCAGGGTGTTTTCTTCGTTGTAGCAGGGTATTTGAACGACGAGCTTCATGGTCGCTTCCCGACCCTGAGGGCCGCAGGGCTGTGCATCCGGGCAACGGTAACACAAGCCCGCTAGCAGCCGCTAACCGACGCGCCTGATCCGACTCCAGAGCGCTGGTGTCACGCTGCGCTGTCGCGCACTGGCACGCGGCGCTATCATCAGCGGCGTGACACCTTCCGCCATCGGCCGCTACCGAGTCATCGAGCGCGTGGGACAGGGTGCCATGGGCACGGTCTTCCGCTGTCAGGACGAGCGTCTGGAACGCGACGTGGCGGTCAAGGTCATGTCGGTGGCGCAGAGCGCCGAGGCAGACGCGCGTGCGCGCTTTGCCCGCGAGGCGCGTGCAGCGGCTCGTCTGCAACACCCGAACATCATCACGATCTACGAGCTCGGCGAGCAGCACGTGCCACCGTTCATTGCGATGGAGTACCTCGACGGAATCGATCTGCAGCGGGCGATCACGGCGGGCATTCGCCCTGACCCGCGCGTCACTTTGCCCATCGTCCTGCAGATCCTGGCCGGCCTCGCGCACGCGCACGAGCACGGCATCGTCCACCGCGACATCAAGCCATCGAACATCTTCCTGCCCCGGGGACGACCCGCGAAGATCATGGATTTCGGGGTCGCGCGACTGACCAGCGCTCCGACGACCGCAGGCATGATCGTCGGCACGCCGAACTACATGTCGCCAGAGCAGGTAAAGGGCGGAACCGTCGACGGGCGCAGCGACCTCTTCTCCACGTCGTTGATCCTCTATGAGCTGGTGACAGGCGAGCGCGCCTTCACCGGGAGTTCGGTTGTGGCGGTGCTCTACAAGATCGCCAACGAGAGGCCGGATCTATCGCTGCTGCCGCATGCGACGGAGTGGGCTTTCTTGCGGCGCGTGGTGACGCGGGCGCTGGCCCAGGACCCACAAGAACGCTACCCCGATGCACCGGCAATGGCCGCCGAGCTCACGCAGGCGCTCAGCGATCTGGGCGGTTCGCCAGACTGGGCGAGCGCGTCCGATCGCGGCCTGGTCGCGCGCCACACGCCCCGGCCAATGCGACGTCCCATGGAGGTCCCTGCGAAAGTTGCGTCCGTGGGCGTGGCGAAGGCGCTGCAATCTGCCGAGCAGCCGCGGGCTGCGGGAGATTCGCGCCCGGTGCCGGAGCAGACGGCTCGGACGGGAGGTCCGTGGTTCTGGCTGGTCACAGGGCTGATCGGAATCTCCGCGGTGGTGCTCGTGGTCGCCGCAGTCGCGCTCTTCTCGCTGCGCCGGCCAGGCCGCACGGTAGCAGTCCCCACGCCCGAGCCATCCGTCGCGGCGGTGCCGCCGTCGGTTGCGGCGAAGCCGGCCAGCGCGGCCGTGTCGACGCCCGCGCCCGCGTCTTTCGTGTCCCCTGGGCGCGAGCTGACGCCAACGCCCGTCGCTACCCCTCGACGAGCTGACCCGTCGGCGACTCCTAAAGCCGCGATATCGTCGTCCGCTCCGGCGCAGCCGCCTGTCGTCGCGGGCGCCGCGAGCACTCGGCTCGCGCGCGCCAACGCCCTGCTCGAAGCGAGGCACTTTCAGTCCGCACTGACCGAGGCGCAGGCCGTGTTGGCGCGCCAGCC
>PMCG01000008.1:0-5102 GCA_003155335.1 Acidobacteriota bacterium | reverse complement strand
CGCGCACTGAGGCGCGAAATGCTTGACATCCCACCGCCCACTTTGCTAGCTTGGCCACCGCACTAGTGGCCGCACTGGCGTTCGGGGTCAGCCTCCCGCAGTGGGCGGTTTGGGTCCGTGGGCACGCAGGTGACGAGGCGCTAGTCAGAGGCGAAGGAGGCCTGCACGTTCATGGTCGAAGGTACGGTCAAGTGGTTCAATGAAGCCAAGGGCTTTGGTTTCCTCTCCCGCGAGGGTGGACCGGATGTCTTCGTGCACCACACCGAGATCAAGTCCGAGGGATTCCGAACGCTTAACGAGGGCGATCGCGTGCGCTTCGAGGTTGTCGACAGCCCGAAGGGGCCGCGCGCGACCAACGTCACGAAGGTTCAGTAGTTTCCCTCGATGAATCCAACGCCCGGGGCCCTCGGTCCCGGGCGTTCCCATTTCTGCGGCCCGCGCGCAGGTTCGTGGGAGGCAAGAGCGATGCGGCTGGTCACGCGAGCGGACATGGATGGGCTGACGTGTGCCGTGATCGTCACGACCTGTGAGCAGGTCGACGATACTGTGCTGATCCACCCGCAGGACATCACCGACAAGCGCTTCTCGGTGACCGCGAACGACATCCTGGCGAACCTCCCGTATGCGTCCGGTTGCGGCAAGTGGTTCGACCATCACCTGCTGACAGCGAGCAACGAGCTCCCGCCCGAACATTTCGAGGGGCGCTACGGACTCGCCGCCAGCGCGGCGCGCAACGCATACGATTACTACCTCCCGCAGCATCCGGAGCTGCAGGATTACGCGACCCTGGTCGCCGAGACCGACCGGTTGGATGCGGCGCAACTGACGCGCGAGGACGTGCTGGCCCCGCGCGGATACATACTGCTCGGACTGACCCTCGACCCGCGCACGGGCCTCGGCGCGTATCGGGACTACTTCCTCCTCCTGCTGCGCGAGCTGCGCGCAAAACGCGCCATCGAGGCCATCCTCGCCCGAGCCGAGGTGGCCGAGCGGGTCGAGCACATGCGCGCTCAGGACGCCCGCTTTCGCGACGCCACGCTGGCGCACTCGCGCCTCGACGGCAACGTGGTCGTCACCGATTTCCGTGGGCTCGAGCCCGCGCCTGTCGGCAACCGTTTCCTGATCTACACGCTTTTCCCCAGCGCCAACGTCTCGCTGCGCGTGCACGCCGGACCCCGTCCGGACACCGTTGCTGTGGCCATCGGCCACGCCATCTTCAATCGCACGAGTCGCACGAACGTCGGCTTGCTCGTGTCCCGCTACGGAGGTGGCGGACACCGCGGCGCAGGCACCTGCCTCGTTCCGACTGCGCGCGCCGACGAGCTCGTCGCCGAGATGATCTCGACGATGAAGAAAGAAGGCTGAGTCGGCGCGTGCAGGCCCCTNNGGCGTTCCCGGTCCAGATCGCCGTCAACGAGACCGCCGCGCACTTCTGTCCCGCTGCTGCTGACGCAAGGGCATTCGAAGAGGGCGACCTCGCCAAACTCGACATCGGTGTGCACGTCGACGGCTGGGTGGTCGACACGGCCGTCACCGTCAACGTCGGTCGTCGAGCGGGACGACAACCTCTCATCGATGCGGCCGAGGCAGCGTTACACGCAGCGCTGACGGCCGCCCGCCCGGGTGCGTTGATCTACGAGGTTTCGCAGGCGATAGAGACGGTGCTCCGCTCGCGCGGCCTGCGTCCAGTGGAGAGCCTGTGCGGACACGGCGTCGGCCGCTGGACGGTGCACTGTCCCCCAGCCGTGCCCAATCGCCCGGAAGGCGACCACCGCACGCGCCTCGAACCTGAAACCGTTGTCGCCCTCGAGGTCTTTGCCACTGACGGCGACGGTCACGTGGAGGAGCGCGGGGACGCCAGCATCTATCGCCTGGATCCTCTTGCCCCGACCGAGTTGGCCGATCTCGAGCTGATCGGCGCGCTGCGAGCATTCCGCGGTCTGCCATTCGCCGCGCACCAACTGCCGGGTTTCTCAGCGGAGCGCGTGGCCACGGCAATTGCGGCGCTCACGGCAGCCGGTCAGTTGCGCTCTTACCGGCCATTGGTCGATGCCAGCGCCTCAGCCATTGCGCAGGCGGAGCACACGATCTACGTCCACGCAGACCGCACCGAAGTGCTGACGCTCTGACACCGCATGCGTTTCGAGGAACCGCTTGTGTGCGCCACGCTGGAACGCCGCTACAAGCGCTTCCTCGCAGACATGCGCCTCGCGGATGGGCGTCGCATCACCGCGCACTGTCCGAACCCCGGGTCGATGATCGGCCTGGCGCAGCCAGGGCTGCGGGCGCTCCTGAGCGCCGCGGACGCGGCGTCCGAGCGGCGACTGCGCTTCACGTGGGAGCTGGTGCGCGTTGGGCGCGTTTGGGTCTGCGTCAACACCATGCGCGCCAATCGCGTCGCGCGGGAGGCGCTCCATGCTGGCCGCATCCGTCCACTCGCTCGGCAGGGGGTGGCGCGGCCGGAGGTCCGCGTCTCGCGACGAAGCCGTCTCGACTTTGTCCTCGAAGGGGCCGGCGCGGGAGCCTACGTCGAGGTCAAGAGCGTGACGATGCGCAGGGGATCAGGAGCGTTGTTTCCCGATGCGGTGACCGAGCGCGGGCGGCGCCATTTGCTGGAGCTGGCGCGCTTGGCGCGGAGGGGGCACCGCGCGGTATTGCTCTACCTCGTGATGCGCAATGACTGCCATTGGGTCGGTCCTGCTGACGCGATCGACCCGGCGTATGGCCGCACACTGCGCAGGGTCGTCGCTCAGGGAGTTGAGATTCTGGCCTACGCGGTGCGCGTGTCGCCGCGCGGGCTCGATCTCGGTCGACGTCTGCCGCTGCGCCTGTAGCGCTCTAGCGATTCGCCTAGCGCTTTGCCGCGCCCTTGCGTCGGCCGCGCCGCGGGCGTCTCGTCTTCGGCCTCGGGGCTACTGCCGGCTTGCGCTGCCGCCGTCGGGCAGGAGCCGCCGCTGCACGCGCGTCGCGCGGGAGCGCTCGGAGCACCAGTTTCTCGCCCGCGGGACTCACGGAGAACGTGCCAGGATGCTGGCTCGCAAGTACCCCTGCCGAGCGCGCGTTGCGCAGTGTCTGTCCGGGTACTGGCGGGCGTTTGCGACCGACATCGACGCAGGCGGCGACCAGGTCGGCGGCGTTGATGCCGGCCTTCCTTTGGCCGGCGGGCGCGACGGATTGGGCGTAGTAGGCCAGCGTTGCGGCGAACTCCGTGTCACTGTGGGGACGCTTGGCAGCGATGAACGTCTTCAGGCCCGAGCCGGCTCGCTCTGAGACGCGCGCGTGCTGCTTGCGCACGGATTGGGCCGTACCCCGTCGAAGAGGCGCATCTGCGACCGCCTCCGGGGCATAGGGCAGCGGCAGATCCAGTTTCTCCGCTGCCCAGCGCACGATGCGTCTCTGCAATGCCGCATCGAATGGCTGGAGCAGGCCGACGATAGTCCGGACTGCCTCGAGGTCGTCCTTGTCTTTTCTCATCTGGCTATTATCCTTCGTTTCGCGGAATCCCCGACACCGTTTGCAAGGCGCGGCGGTTTGCCTGCCACGACCGGGCCGCGGAGCCACGCGTCACGGGAGATCGAGGACCCTGCACGCGACCATCGTAGCGGAAAACAGCCTGGTCAACGCGAGTGTCCGTCTACTCTGGTGCAACGGCGCCAACGTTGAAACCCTGCACGATGACGCGAGGAGTTTCGCCACGCGCGTCAGAGAGCTCGACCTCGGTACGCAGGGTCCGCCGCTCGTCCGGCATCAGGGTTACGTAGTTGTCGCTGTAGAGCGCTGGCAGGATGCGGTCGCCGCTCTGCGCGCGCACGGCCGTGAGCCGCACCATGAGCGCGGGGTGGCTTGACGGGTTGTGCAGATCGGTCGTCAGCACCCAGCGCTGGCCCCGCCGCTCGACATGCGCGGCTGCGTCGAGGGTCACCTTGGGCAGCGTGCGCAGCGCCTGGTAGTGGCCGTCTTCAACGCCGCGCCAGTAGAGATTCTCCGACAGGGTCTGCTCGCCACGCATCAGCTTCAGGCGGATGAAATGCACGGGCGTCAGTCCTGTGGGGTAGTCCATCTTGAACGGCGTCACGACGCTATCCTCGGCGCTATCGACCGCCGCGNNCATTGCCGCCGCTGTAGTTCACGACCTCGACCTCATCCGTGGCGGCATTCCATTGGATGTGCAATGGCTCAGACCCTTTCTTGCTGCCGAAATAGGCGGCGCTCGGGTCGAAGTAGTAGTCGTAGGTCTGCCACACGAACGAAGGCCACGCGGGATGGCTCATCCACAGCAGGAGGCCCATGCGGTTCTTGCTCTGAGCCTCGAACATGGCGCGGTAGCCGTCGTAGTTGATGAACTGCGCCAGGCCTAGCCAGTCCGCGACGTTGTCGGCGCCGCCGAAGCCGTTGTCGACGATCGCGCGAAAACGCGACAGGCCCTGGGCGCTCTGCAGGGTGAAGTCGTGCAACCCCCAAGCGAGCGCCGGGGGCCAGAGCGCCGACTCCGGCATCATCTGGCGCACGCTCTCGATCGTCGGGATGCTCGGCGCACCCAGCTCGCTGTGGAGTTTCAACGTGGCGCGCTGCTCGAAGTAGAACCTCCGCGTCTGCGTCGAGTACGGGCCGCCACCGCTCACGACGCCTTGCGACGAGTGGGAGATGTAGTGCACGTCAGGCTGCAGCTCGGCCAGCGTTGCGCGGATTCCCTTGTCGATCGGCTCTGGCGGGCTGCCCTCGTTGCGGCCGCAGTAGAGGCCCAGCGAGGGGTGATTCCGGATGCGCAGCACGGTGTCCCGCACGTTGCGCAAGAAGAGGTCGTTGTCCTCCGGGTCCGGGCCGTCGTAGGGGTTGGCCAGCCAGAAGTCCTGCCAGATGACGATGCCGTGCCGATCGCAGGCCTCGTAGAACTCGTCGTCGGCAGTCTGGCCGACCCAGTTCCGGATCATGGTGAAGTTCATGTCGCGGTGGTAGCGCACGGCCGCGTCGTACTCCCGCCCGCGGTAGCGCAGGTTCACCTCGGGGAAGCCCCAGTTGCCGCCACGCCCGACGAAGCGCCGGCCGTTGATCCAGATCCTGAGCGCACCGCCCTCCTCGCTGTAAGTGAACTGCCGCACGCC
>PMCG01000088.1:2898-4159 GCA_003155335.1 Acidobacteriota bacterium | reverse complement strand
CGTCCCGCGCGCTGATCCGTTCCTCATCACGCGCTCAGCCTCAGCCACAGTCATTTCTTTCGCCCGCCTTCTTCGACCGATAGTCACGAGCGCTACTTGCCCACGATGCGAACATGACGTTTGCTGCCGACCGAGAGCACGTGNNCGCGCGTCTCCATCTCGCTCGGCGCCTGGTGCTGCTGGTGGATGCGCCGCCACTCGCTCTCGGCCGATTCTGCGGCGTTCGCGTCATGGAAGTCGGTGACGATGCGCCGCGCCAGCGCCATCTTCGACGCCATCGGCTGTGCCTTGGCCTTCTCGGCCTCGATCTCTTGCGACGCCAGGTCGGTGAGCAGGGTGTAGTACTTCCACATCAGCTCGTCCGAGATCGACATCAGCTTGGCGTACATCGTCTCGGGCGCCTCGGTCACACCGACGTAGTTGCCCAGGCTCTTCGACATCTTCTCGACGCCGTCCAGGCCCTCGAGCAAGGGCGTGGTCAATACGACCTGCGGCTCGAGCTCGTAGGCCGGCATGATGTCGCGCCCGACGTTCAAGTTGAAGAGCTGATCCGTGCCGCCCAGCTCGACATCGGCCCTGAGCGCCACCGAGTCGTAGGCCTGGGCGAGCGAGTAGAGGAACTCATGGAGCGAGATCGGCTGCCCGGCCTCGAAGCGCTGACGGAACTCGCGCCGCTCGAGCATGCGCGCGACGTTGTAGGTCGCGGCCAGGCGGATGAACCCGTCCGAGCCCAGGCCGCCGAGCCATTCCCGATTGAAGCGGATCTCGGTCTTCTGCGGGTCGAGGATCTTGAACGCCTGCTTCTTGTAGGTCTCGGCGTTCGCCTCGATCTGTTCGCGCGTGAGCGGCGGGCGCGTCTTCGACTTGCCCGTCGGATCGCCGATCATGCCGGTGAAGTCGCCGATCAGGAAGATGACGCGATGACCCAGGTCCTGGAAGTGCTTCATCTTGCGCATCAGCACCGTGTGCCCGAGGTGGATGTCCGGCGCTGTGGGGTCGAACCCGACCTTGACCGTGAGCGGCTTGCCGCGCGCGAGCTTGGCCTTCAGAGACTCGGCCGTGACCACGTCGACGCAGCCCTTGGTGAGATAGTCGAACGACTCCTGCACACTCGCGCTCACGCTGGTTCGTCCTCCACGATCACGCGCCGGCCCACAATGCGGTGGCGTCCCGAGAGCAGGAGGCGCACGGCGCGCGGATAGACCCTGTGCTCGACTTCGAGAATGCGGTGCGCGAGCGCCTCAGCGTCGTCGCTGTCGAG
>PMCG01000088.1:0-2757 GCA_003155335.1 Acidobacteriota bacterium | reverse complement strand
AGGCCAAAGGCCGTCTCGACGTTCGAGATCACGACCGCGATCTCGCCGCCGAGCTGGCCGGCGCGCTGGGCATCGATGAGTGCCTGGAGGTTCGATCCCCGGCCGCTGATCAGGACGCCGACGCGTTTCACTCGAGGACCACTCCGGAACCCGCCTCGACCGCGCCGATGACGTGCGCGGTCTCGCCGCGGCGTTCCAGCGAATGTTCGACGTCGTGCAGATCCTCTGGCGCGACGACGACAACCATCCCGACGCCCATGTTGAACGTGCGGTACATCTCCTCGGCCGGCACGTTGCCGCCTTCCTGGATCAGGCGGAAGAGGCGTGGCACCTCCCAGGCGCGCGTGCGGATGCGCGCCGCTAGGCCCTTAGGCAGCACGCGCGGCACGTTGCCCGGGAAGCCGCCGCCGGTGATGTGCGCCATGGCGCGGATCTTGCCGCGCTCCAGCAGCGGCTCCAGCGCCGCGAGGTAACCACGATGCGGCTGGAGCAGGGCCTGCCCGATGGTCTGGCCCAGCTCGGCAACGTGCGTGTCGACCTTCAGGCCGAGCACGTCGAAGAGCACCTTGCGCGCAAGGGAATACCCGTTCGTATGCAGGCCCGACGACGGCAGGCCGAGCAGGATGTCGCCCTCGCGCACGCGCTCGCCGGTCAGGACCTTGTCGCGATCCACGACGCCGACGATGAAGCCGGCCAGGTCGTAGTCGTTCGGCGCGTAGGTCCCTGGCATCTCGGCCGTCTCGCCGCCGATNNTCGACCTTGGCCGGGTCCATCTGGCCCAGCGCGATGTAGTCGAGGAAGAACAGCGGCGTCGCGCCCTGCACGAGGATGTCGTCCACGCAGTGCGCCACCAAGTCGTAGCCCACCGTGTCGTGCACGTCGGCCAGGATCGCGACGTGGATCTTGGTGCCCACGCCGTCGGTCGAGGCCACCAGGATCGGGTCCTTGTAGCGCGACAGGTCCGGGCGGAACAGGCTTCCGAAGGCGCCGATCTCCGAGAGCACGCCGGGATTGAACGTCGCGCGCGCCAGCCCCTTGATCCGCGACTTGGCCGAGTCTGCCGCGTCGATATCCACCCCTGCCGCTCGGTAGTCCATAGAGCAGGGGATTCTACCATTCACCCGCCGGGCGAAGCGTCCGCCCGACCGGCACAGCTCTCGCCCGGCCATGCGAAGCGTTCTCCCGTCGCCCGGCCCCTCGTACAACCCACGTCGAGCGCGCCGAACGGCTCGTCCATGAGAATGGTGCGCGGCTTACAGGCCAGCGTGCGCGCGATGGCCACGCGCTGCCGCAGACCACACAGGTCCCGTAGAGCACAACTGTCCGAGCCGCAACGCGTCCGCGTCCACGCGCCGCTCGCCTCGGCGGGCACGAGCGGTCCACCCAGCGGCGCTACACGTATCGCAAGGCTGGCCCCGTGCCGGGCGTGGCGTAGACTGGGTACCGTGTCTCACGTGGAGGTGGTGGCCATGACGCGTTCAGTGACAGTCCTCGGTGTGCTCTTCGCGGGGCTTTCGGGCGTTCTGCCGCTCGGAGCGCAGGTGCAGACTCGCGGCGTCGGCGTCTATCCGGGAGACCCGCGTGAAGACTTCGCTCCGACGCTGGTTTCGGACACCACGCACTACCGCAACCTGGCGCTGCACCGACCGGCCTATCACTCGAGCAGCTACGACTACAACCTGACGGCCCAGCTGGTGACCGATGGGATCAGAGAGACGACGCTGCCGCGCTGGCTGGCGACCACGACGAGCGCGGAGGGGTCGGTTCCGAAGCGCGAGCGCGAGTTCTTGGTGGACAGTAACCCGGTCAGCGGCGTGAATCTGGCGGGGCCGCACGCGTGGGTGCAGTTCGAGCTGGCCGGCGGTGAGGCGCCCTTTGAGATCGATCGCATCGAGCTCGAGATGCGGCCGCGCCGCCGTCTGCCTTTCGGCCCCCGCGCAGCGGACGCATCAGCGCCAGAGCCGGCGACCGGTGGCGAGTGGACCGTGACCCTGGCTGCCTCGGACGACGCTCAGACGTGGAACGAGCTGGGCCGCTCGACCGGCACTCTCGCGCCAGCGCCGCCTTTGCCGCAGCTCGGTGACTGGCCCGAGATCTCACGCTGGCAGAGTCGCGCCAACCCAACTTCCCGGCCGTCGATCACCCCCGCGCAGCCAGTGAGGAGCCGCTTCTACCGCATCGTGCTCGACACGACAGGCGAGAAGCAATGGACGCTGGATGAAGTCGCGTTCTTCAAGGGGGCGCAGCGCATCGAGGTCGGCGGGCCACATTCGTTCACCAGCGCCTGGATGTCCGAGGGGCATGGCGAGGAATGGGTCTACGTGGATTTGGGCGCACGCNNGATGCGGCGAGCTGGCGAGATGTGGCCACATTGCCTGCCGGGCCGGGTCTCACGGATGACCTCAGGCTGGCCCAGCCCACAGAGGCCAGATACGTGCGCGTGCTGATGAGGCGCCCGGCCTCGCCCGAGGGCTACGTCCTGAGCGAGTTCGAGGTCTACGGACGCGGTGGCCTCGTGCCACAGCCACATCCCGCGCCGGCCGTGCGGGCCGATGGACGCATGGACCTGGCCGGCGGCGCCTGGCGCGTGCAGCGCGACTCGCTCGTGCACGCGGATGGCATCACGCTCTCGAGGCCCGGCTTCAGCGACGCCGACTGGGTCGTGGCAACGGTGCCGGCCACTGTGCTCTCGAGCTACTGGAACGTGGGCGCCTTGGCTGATCCCAACTACGGCGACAACCAGTTGATGATCTCCGA
>PMCG01000133.1 GCA_003155335.1 Acidobacteriota bacterium | reverse complement strand
TCGACCTCTTCCATCACGGTCTTGGGCATGCGCGCCTTGTGGGCCTTGTCGCGCAGGGCCTCGACCTCCTCGGCCAGCTCGTTGCCCTCGCCCAGCTCGGACTGGATGGCCTTGAGCTGCTGGCGCAGGAAGTACTCGCGCTGGCTCTTGTCCATCTCGCCCTTGGCCTGGGAGGAGATCTCTTGCTGCATCGTCAGGAGCTCGAGCTCCTTGGCGATCAGCTCGTGCACGCGGCGCAGGCGCTCGATCGGGTTGGTGGTCTCGAGCACGTCCTGTGCGTCAGACACCTTCAGCTCGAGGTTCGACGCTGTCAGGTCCGCTAGCCGGCCAGGCTCGTCCATGTTGGTGGCGATGACGATCACCTCAGGGGAGATCGACTTGCCCAGGTTGGCGGCCCTCTCGAGTGCGCCCTTGACGTTGCGCATCAGGGCCTCGCCCTCGATGCCGCCCTTGTCCGCNNNNTCGTCCTCCTGCTGCTTCTGGGCGACGAGCAGGATCATGCGGTTCTCCGAGAGGGCGCGGTCCACGGCCTTGATCGAGCGCTCGCGGCTCACGTACAGCGGGACGATCATGAACGGGAAGATGACGACGTCGCGCAGGGGCAGGACCGGCAGCACCTCGGGGACCTGGATGGTCTCTTCAGGCTCGGGCTTCAGCTCGTCAGTCATGATCTTCTTCTCGCCGCACCGGGATGACGATCTCGCGGCTGCGTCGCTCCTTGAGACGTGGGATCGCGATGGTCAGTACACCTTGGTTCAGTGTGGCAGCGGCATTGTGCACGTCGACGGCTGACGTCAGGGCGATGGAGCGCGAGAAACGGCCGTGGGGTCGCTCCATACAGAGGAAGCCCGCCACGTCGGGGGCCACGCACTCGTTGCGCCGCTCTCCGGAGACGACGAGCTGGCGGTTGCGGCAGATGACGCTCAACGCCTCCGGTACCAGGCCCGGGACCTCGACGACGATCGTCAGATGGTCCTTGGATTCGAAGACGTCCACCGGCGGGCTCCACTCGCCGGCTGCAACGTGCTCCGCGTGATCGAACGACGCCAGCCGCGCAAAGATCTGCTCGATCTCCCGCTGAAGGAAGGTGAGCTCGGCTGCCGGATCCCGTTGGCTTCTGCGCGACATCGATCGTATCCCCGCACAAGTAGAGCGCAGCGGCGCGATGTGGTCAAGGTGGCCGGTCGTTCCCGTGTTCGTGGCCGCCCGCGGCGCGTCGCGCTCGCCCTCGCGCGCACCAGACCGATGCTATCATGCACGCCCGCCGTGACGCGGCGGTAGCGCTATGACGCCACGTCTCGTCCTCTTCGACATCGACGGCACGCTCCTTTCGGCAGGGCGTGTGTTCCGCGAGGCCCTGGCAGAGGCGCTGACAGCCACCTTCGGCACGACGGGGCCGATGGAGAGCTACGAGTTTTCAGGTCGCACGGATCCCGAGATCGTACGCGGGCTGATGCGCGGCGCCGGCCTGGAGGATGCGGTCATCGACGCGCGCCTGGGTCCGGCGCTCGAGCGCTTCGCGATCGGGCTCGTGCCGCTGCTCGTTGCCAATGCGATTCGAGCCAAGCCGGGGATTCCTGCGCTTGTCGGGCGCTTGGCAGGCGACCAAAGCGTGACACTTGGCCTCCTGACAGGCAATCTCGAGCGCTGCGCGCGCGCCAAGCTGGATCCGCTCGCGCTCAACGCGCACTTCGCGTTCGGTGCGTTCGGCTCCGATCACGAGGACCGCCGTGCGCTGCCGCCCATCGCGGTCGAACGCGCGTTTCGCGCCACTGGCCGACGCTTCGCGGGGAAGGGCGTTGTCATCGTCGGCGACTCGATCTACGACGTGCGCTGCGGTCAAGGACTGGGCGTGCGTGCCGTGGCTGTGGCGTCTGGCACGACGTCGCGCGAGCGTCTGAGCGCGGAGTGCCCTGATGCGTTGCTCGATGACTTCAGCGATGTCGAGGCCGCGATGGCGGCGATCCTGGGAAACGGCACTGGGTAGGGGCGACCGGCCGGTCGCCCAGGTGTAGGGGCGCGGCGCGCCGTACCGCTACGCTTCGCGATCAGCCCCGCCGGATCAGCAGCGAGATGGCCATTGCCAGTCCGACAAAGACAGCGGCCGCACGAACGGCCTTTGGGCCGGCCTTGCGCGCGAGCCCAGCGCCACCGTAGCCGCCGGCGATTGCGCCCATCGCCATCGTCACGGCATCGCCCCACAGGATCGCGCCGGACCAGGCAAAGCAAGCGCCAGCGACGGCGTTGATGCACATGCCGAAGAAGTTCTTCAGGCCGTTCATCTGATAGATGTCCGTCAGGCGGAGCAAGCTCAACGCCGCCAGCATCATGATGCCGATGCCTGCGCCGAAATAGCCGCCGTAGAGCGCCACAAGCAACTGGAAGAAGATGGCGCCGGCCCACCACCTGCGTGACGGCGGACCACTGTGATAGCGGCGCAGCCAACGGCCAATCGGCTCCTGCGCGGCCAGGAGCGCGGTCGCCAGCAGGATCAGCCAGGGCACGATCGTGGAAAAGGTCCGCGAGGGCGTCCTCATCAAGAGCATGGCGCCGATGAGGCCGCCTACGACCGAAGGCATTCCGAGCAGGACCAGCCAACGTCGGCTCTGACCCAGCGAGTGCCGGAAACCGAACATGGCGGCCAGCGAGCCGGGCCAGAGCGCGACCGCGTTGGTCGCGTTGGCCAGGATGGGATCGCGCCCGAGCCAGACGAGCGTCGGGAAGGAGAGCAGCGTTCCGCCGCCTGCCACGGAGTTGATCATGCCCGCGCAGAACCCAGCGCCGAAAATGATGGCCGCCGTGTCCCACTGCATCGGCGGAGACTAGCACACGCTGCAGGGGACCTCTGCGACGCTAGGCGCTGAGACGGGACCTGAGATCTGCCATGCCGTCTTCCAGGCCGCGGATATGGGCGCGGATGGCTTCACGCTCGCCGGCATCCGAGGCCACCTGTTGCTCGACGCGTCTCAAGCCTTCGATGAGCATGTGGTACTCGGTCTCGAGACGGTCGAACCGGTGGTAGACCGCGTCGAAGTGGCCGTCCGAGTCGCGGTGGAAGTCGGCCGCGTCCGACTGCATCTCCGACGTCGTCTGCTTGAGCGCGGTGATGTCCGCCTGCATGACGCGCATCTCGCCCCGTAGGCGCCGCTCCATCTGACCCATCTCGCCACGCAGACTTTGGGCCGTTTCGCGCATTTCGCCGCGCAGCCGCTCGAAGTCGGGGCGGAACAGCCGCTCATAGAGGGTGGTGACGGTCTCGACCAGCCTGCCGTCGTCTGGCATCGTCCTCTCCGGGAAGCCACGCGCTCTGCGGCGCGGGCCAATAGTATCCCAGCGGTGGGTGACGGGACAGGTCCGAATGCATGTCACGATCACCCTTCTCCAGCCCTCGCCCGAGCCCGTTGCCGTGGCCAAGGAACCGCTGCGGCCGGGTCGCTTGTCGCGCTCGCGCCTTGGGGTTACTATCAGCCGCCTTGACGAGCAGGGGAGCGTGGACGCAGCCGGAGGTGAGTGGGGCAAAGGCCCCGCAGGCCCTGGCGGCACACTCCCGCTGCGCTCCTGGGGCAGGCAGGCAGGCCCGATGAAGACTCCTCGCGGATATCGAGAGCGGTTGGTGCTGATGGATCGCGACCGCCTGACGCGCACGCTCAAGCGCATGGCGACGGAGATCGTCGAACGCCACCCGGACCAGAAGAGCGCGGTGCTGGTGGGCGTGCGCTCGCGTGGAGTGCCGATGGCGCTGCGGCTGGCGCGCATGATTGCGGAGACCGCCGGCGACGCGCCGCCGGTGGGCGCGCTCGACATCACGCTCTATCGTGACGACCTGACCATGGTCGGCGCCCAGCCGGTACTCACGGGGACGGAGATCCCGGTCTCGATCGACGGCCGCACCGTGATCGTGGTCGACGACGTGCTCTTCACCGGGCGTTCCGTGCGCGGCGCGCTCGACGAGCTGATCGACTTTGGCCGGCCGGCGCGCATCGAGCTGGCCGTGCTCGTGGACCGCGGTCACCGCGAGCTGCCGATCCACGCCGACTACGTGGGCCGAACGGTGACGACGGCGCGCGACGAGATCGTGCAGGTCATGCTCAAGGAGCAGGACGGCGAGGACGGCGTGGTTCTATTCGAGAAGGAACCGCCACGCACGAAGAAGCGCAGCCGTCCCAAGGCGAGGCCTGCGCGACGTGCGCGTCCCGTTGGCCGTCCCAAGCCGCGTGCCCGCGGGCGCGTGAAGGCTCGCGCCCGCGCCAGGAGGCGCAAGTGACACGCTTCCCTCACCGCCATTTGCTGGGCATCGAGCCGCTCGAGGCGGTTCACATACAGACGATCCTCGACGCGGCGGAGACACTGCGCGAGGTCCTCGAGCGTCCGATCAAGAAGGTGCCGACGCTGCGCGGCAAGACCGTCGTCAACCTCTTCTACGAGGCCTCGACGCGCACGCGTGCCTCTTTCGAGATGGCCGAGAAGGCNNNCACTGCAAGAGCGTGATCGTCAACGCTGGGGACGGGGCGCACGAACACCCGACCCAGGCGCTGCTCGATGCCTTCACGCTCCGGCAGAAGCGCGGGCGGCTCAAGGGCCTGCGTGTCGCCATCGTCGGCGACATCCTGCACAGTCGCGTGGCGCGCTCGAACCTGTGGCTGCTGCCCAAGATGGGCGCGCAGGTCGTGCTCTGCGGACCGCCGACCTTGATCCCGCCGGGCCTCGATCGCATGGCCAAGGTCACGCACCGCATCGACGAGGCCATCGAAGGCGCTGACGCGATCATGATGCTGCGCATCCAACTCGAGCGCATGGGCGGCGGCTTCTTCCCCAGCTTGCGCGAGTACCACCTGCGCTTTGGACTGACTGCCGAGCGGCTGGCGCGGGCCAAGAAGGACGTCCTGGTGATGCACCCCGGACCGCTCAATCGCGGGGTCGAGATTGCCAGCGAGGTGGCGGACGGACCGGCCTCGGTGATCCTGGACCAGGTGACCAACGGCGTGGCCGTGCGCATGGCGGTGCTGTATCTGCTGGCAGGCGGAGCTGAACATGAA
>PMCG01000208.1 GCA_003155335.1 Acidobacteriota bacterium | reverse complement strand
CGCTGCTTGTCGGCGCACCTCTCGCTTTCGGCTTCGTGCTCCGACGGCAGTGGCTGCTCGCGTATGGCAGTCCGGCAGCGCTGAGCGTCCTGGCGCTCTGGGCAATGCGCGACACTGTCGCGGCCGTGACCTCGATCGTGCTCGCCGGACCACGGGTGCTCGTCGCCTGCGCGCTGGTCCTGCCGCTGATTCTGTGGATCGGGCGCCGGCCCGGCAACGCCGAGGCCGCAGGCGACCGCTCGTTCGCCTGGGCGCCCGCGCTCCTGCTGATCGTCGCGCTCTGCGCGCTCTCGAGCCCGCGCTACCACTATCCCGATGTCGACACCCACGCTCGCTTTCTAGCAGGGATGCGCGAGCAGCCAAGCTGGGCCCTCGACCCGCGCGAGTACCAGCAGCGCACCCGCGCCTGGACGCGCCTCGTCGGCGAGCGCTACGTCGGCTTCCCGTATTCGGCCGCATTCCACGTCCTGGCTTGGCCGTTGGCACCCGCCCTCGGCGAGGTCGGCGCGGTGAAGACACTGGCGGTGATGGCCCTGGCGGTCGGCCTCGTCCTCGTCTATCGCCTGGCGCGCGCGACCGGCGCCTCGCCAAAGACAGCAGTGCTGGCCCAAGTGCTGTTCGCCATCATGCCGGTGGTGCCGTCGCGTCTGACGCTCGCGCTGCTCCCGTCATTGCTCGGGCAAGCGATGGAGCTGTGGCTGCTGCTCGCGCTGGCCACACGCTTCAGCGATCTGGCGCGCTGGCGCGAACGCTGCGCGGCGCTGCTCCTGCTCTTCTCCGTGCAGCTCAGCTACACCGGCTCGCTCTACAACGTGGCCTTGATCGTGTCCCTCTGGACCATCGTGGAGCTGGNNTCGGATCTATTGCCGCATCTCGTCGCGTCGAACTCGACCGCGGTCGTGCCCGGCGAAGTCGTGACGCCCCTGAACGTGCTGGTCCGCGCAGGTCAGCGCCTCTGGATCTTCTTCGGTCCGTTCGGTCTCGGCCTCGCCGCGATCGGCTGGACCTCGCTCGCGAAGGTGACGCAACCAGTCCGCCGCGTGCTCTTCGTAGCTCTCGGTGCAGGCCTGCTCCTGATGCTGTTGCGCCCGGCCTTGCCTGTGCTCTTCTCTGACGCCAAGGAGGTCGAGCTGCTCGCCGGGCCCATGGCCATTGCCGCCGCATTGGGTGCCGCCCAGATGTGGTCCGCGCGCCGCGCCATGCGGGTGATCGCGATCCTGCTCGTGGCAGCCCTCGTCACCTGGAGCCTCGTCCACGCCGTCGAGCTCTACGCGAGTCGCCTCAGCTTGCCGGGATAGAAGCCCACGCGCTGGCTCATGCCGCTCCGCATTGCCCTCTGCTACCGCTGCGACGACCGTCACAAAGGCGAGCTCTACGCGCGCCTGGTGCCTGGCGGCCTGCTCTGCCTGCACGGCGTGCTCAGACGCGCCGGCTTCGACTCGCGGCTGTTCAACTTCAGCGGCGTGGGGTGGCCACAGATCGAGCAGCGCCTGGCGCGCTTTGCGCCGCGCCTCGTGGGCGTCTCGCACTTCACGCACAATCACGCGGCCTCCATGCGGCTCTACGCGGTGGCGCGCACCGCGCTGCCACGCGCCGTGCTCGTGGCTGGCGGCGAGCAAGTCACCTATCTCGACGAGGCTGTGCTGGCGCGTGCGCCCGGTTTGGACGCGATCGTCCGCGGCGAAGGCGAAACCGCACTCGTCGACCTCGCGCGGCGCTTGAAAGATGGGAGCCGCTGGCAGGACGCGCCGGGCCTGTCACATCGCGCGGACAGCGGCATTGCCCGCAACTCAGCCGCTCCGCCGGTTTCCGATCTCGACGACTGTTACCCGGTCGAGCGCTTCGNNTTCTGCGACACGCCCAGTTTCTGGGGAACCCGCCTGCGCTTGCGGAGCGTGAAGTCAGTCGTGGCCGAGATCCGCCACCTGATGCGCGAGCACGGATTGATCTACTTCGGCTTCCGCGACGACACGTTCACCGCACAGCGCGAGCGTGTGCGGGCACTCTGCACCGCCCTCGCCGCCGGAACGCCGGGCATCCTCTGGAGCTGCCAGTCGCGAGTCGACACGCTCGATGCCAAGACCCTGCTGGCCATGAAGCTGGCCGGCTGCGAGCAGATCCAGATCGGGGTCGAGACCCTCGATCCGCAGGCGCAGAAGCTCCTCGGCAAGCGCGTGGATCGCGAGCGCTTGGGCCGCACGCTCTCGCTTTGCCGCCAGATCGGGATCCGCACGAGCGCGTATCTGATCACGGGCGTCCCGGGTCAAACCGACGCGTCGCTCGCGCCGGAGCGCGAGCTCATCGCGCATGGCGGCCTGCACGACGCCATCGTTTCGCCGCTGTGCTACTACCCGGGCACGGCGCTGTTCGCGCACGCCCGCGCCGCCGGCCAAGTGAACGAGGACATCTTCTTCTCCGGCCGCGACGAGAGCCTGTTCGTGCGCCGGGACCGGGAGACTCGCCAGATGTCGCGTCGCCTGGGCCGCTTCATCGAGACCCACGCGCCACGCAATGCCTTCAGCGCCTCCGAGATCGCCGAGCACCTCGCGCGCACGGACCGCTGCGTCTCAGCCCTGCTCGACTGGGGACGAGCGTGTCTCGCGGCCGGCCAGGCCGACGAAGCGCACGACGCGTTCATGGAGATTCGNNCGCTCGCCAAGACGCGCACTCACACGAAGAGAAGACGCGCTAATACCGGGCGCCAGGCCGATCCGTGCGCTCAGGGCGGGGGCGGCGGGGGCTCCTCGCGCGGCGCAGCGTCGATGCTCATCAGCAGGTGGCGCAGGCTGTCGATCGACTCGTCCGTCAGGGCATGGAAGTCGGAGCGGATGGCGCGGATCTGATCCCAGGCCTCGTCCGACGTGGGCTCGGCCGGCTGGCCGTCCGCGCCCAAGACACGCATGGTCGTGCGACCCAGGCCGCGCAGGAGCAGGCGCGAGCTCTGGCCGATGACGAAGAGGCGGAAGCGGAAGCGCTCGACCGTGGACGCGATGAAATGGTGCGCAACGCCCGCAAAGCGCACAAGGATCGAGACGCCGGTCGTCTTAAAGCGCGCCGGCGAGAGCGGCTGCACCGGCACGACGGCCGAGACCATGCGCGAGTAGACCGTCATCATCGCCAAAAGGCGCATCAGGTCTGGTGCGAAGCGGTCGATCATCTGGTAGCCCATGCTCAGAAGCTCGCGCGCCTCTTTCGCCGACCCCAGCTCCTGCAAGGTGGCGGCGCGGTCGTAGGCCACGTCCGCCAGGGTCAGCCCATCGTGGAGCTGGCTCTCGGTGCGCTTCAGATAGATCTCGCGCCGCGGGGTCAAGAGCGGGACCCACGCGCGCACAGCTGCGCGCTCGTCGCGCCGCCCCTGGATGAGGAGCACGATCAGCGCCCCGAGCACCGCGCCGGCAAAGAGGACCGCAAAGCTCACTGCGCCCTCCAGGGCTGGAGGTAGCGAACGACCGCAGCCTCCTCGGACTCCCAGGCCAGGTCAGGCTGCCAGGCAGCCCGCAACCACACGGCGAGAATACCGATCTGCACCGTGTTGTACAAATGGCCGGCCAGAGGGCCGCCAAGGAACCTGGCGGCATAGACCGCGGCGAAATGCGCGAGGAGCAGCCAGAGCATACCGTGCAAGATGGCTTTGTGGAAGAAGTGGAGTGGAAGCTGATACCAGACGACCAATACGAGGAGGGCGATCAGACCCCAGGCGGTTACGTAGTCGAAGCGGCTCAAGATGTCTTTCGCAAGGGTGTAGGGTGATGTCGTGTCGTAGCGCATGCTGAGGACCACAAACAGAACGAACACCGTGACCGCGAGCAGGATCTGAACCCGCTTGCGGGCACGAGGAAGCGTGCGGAAGATGAGGAGGCCGAGTTCGGCCAAGATCAACACGCGCAACAGAGCATACAGCGCCTCTTTGGCCGTGAAGACGCGCCAGCTCTCAAAGGATGCACGGCGCACAATCTGCACGACGTTGACAGTGAGTTCGGCCGCGAGGTAGGCGGCGAAGGAGTAGCAGTACCGGTACTTTCGGCGGTAGGTGACGACCGCGAACAGCACCGCTAAGAAGAGGCCGGTGGGAACTAGCATCACGGGCGTGATCCCCCCGTGGCGATCATCGATCGCTCTAGTTTACTCCAAGCGGCCCCGCGGGGACACCCGTCTCAAGGGCGGGCGTCCCCCAGGTGGCTCAACTAGGCTACGCGAGCGCCACCAGGTCCAGGAACCTTCGGCCACGTGCCGCCATCAGCTACGGCCGTGTCTGCCGCTCGTACCTCTGAGACCTGTGGAAGCGCAATCCTGCCAC
>PMCG01000149.1 GCA_003155335.1 Acidobacteriota bacterium | reverse complement strand
CTTCTTCACGATGCCGATCAACAGGATGATCCCGATGAACGCGATCAAGGATAACTCGGTGCGAAACGCCAGCAGCGCCAGGAGTGCGCCGACACCTGCCGAGGGCAGCGTCGAGATGATCGTGACCGGGTGGATCAGGCTCTCGTAGAGCACGCCGAGCACGATGTAGACGGCCAGGACTGCGGCCAGGATCAAGATCCACTCGTTGGCCAGCGAGGCCTGGAAGGCCTGCGCTGTACCCTGGAACTTGCCGCGTATGCTAGCCGGCAGGCGCATCTCCGTCTGCGCAGCGTTGATGGCGTCGACCGCGGTGCCCAGCGCGACGCCGACCGGCAGGTTGAATGAGATCGTGACCGACGGGAATTGGCCCTGATGGTTCACCGTCAGCGGAGCCGTGTGGGATTCGTAGCGCGTGAACGCGGCCAGCGGCACCATCGCGCCCTGGTTTGACCGAACGTAGATCTGCTTGAGTCCTTCGGGGTTCTGCCAGAACTGCCGATCGACCTCCATGATGACGTGGTATTGGTTGAGCTGGGTGTACATGGTCGAGACCGGCCGCTGGCCGAAGGCATCGTAGAGCGTGTCGTCGATCATTTGCGGGCTGATGCCGAGCCGCGAGGCCGTGCTGCGATCGATCGTCAGCGCGGCCTGCAGGCCTCTATTCTGCTGGTCGCTGTTTACGTCGACCAGTTGTTTGAGCCCGCGAAGCGTCTCGTAGACCCGTGGCGCCCACTCGAACAGCTCCTTGGGGTCGTCGCCTTGCAGCGTGTACTGATACTGGGCCGCCGCGCGGCGGCCTCCGACGTTCACGTCCTGGGCAGGTTGCAGGGAGAGGGTTGCGCCTGGCACGCGCGCGAGCTTGCCGCGCAACCGCGCGATCACTTGGTCCGCGGTCGCGTCGCGCTCCCCTTTGGCCTTCAGGCCCACGAACACGCGTCCGGTATTGACAGTGCCGCCGACGAATCCGGTCGAGCTTTCAACCGCTGGATCCTGCCGCACCGCGTCCATGAGCGCGGTCAGCTTGGCGCGCATGGCCTGGAACGAGGTGTCCTGATCCGCCACGATCGAACCGTTGATGCGGCCCGTGTCCTGCTGTGGGAAGAAGCCCTTGGGGACCACGATGTACAGCACGACTGTGCCGGCCATCGTGGCCAGCGTTGCGAGCAGCGTCACGAGTTGATGCCGCAGCACCCAATGGAGCCCGTGCTCGTAGCGGCCGAGGATCCAAGTGAAGGCGCGCTCGCTAGCGCGGTAGACACGTCCGTGCCGCTGCCGGTCTTGCGGGCGCAGCAGCCTGGCGCACATCATCGGCGTGGCCGTGAGCGAGACCACGAGCGACACGCCGATGGCCACCGAGAGCGTCACCGCGAACTCGCGGAACAGCCGCCCGACGATTCCGCCCATCAGCAGGATCGGGGTGAACACGGCCACTAGCGAGAGGCTGATCGATATGACCGTGAAGCCGATCTCCCGGGCGCCGAGCAGGGCCGCCGCCATCGGCTGCATGCCGGCCTCCATATGGCGGGTGATGTTCTCGATGACCACGATGGCGTCGTCGACGACGAATCCGGTGGCGACGGTCAGGGCCATCAGCGAGAGGTTGTCGATGCTGTAGCCCAGCAGATACATCACACCGAACGTGCCGATCAGCGAGATCGGCACTGCGACGCTGGGGATCAACGTCGAGCGCACATCGCGCAAGAAGAGAAAGACCACGAGGATCACGAGCGAGATCGCGATGCACAGCGTGATCTCCACGTCCCGCACCGACGCGCGGATGGTGCGTGTGGCATCGATCAGCACGGATAGGTCGATGGCGGGTGGGATCTCCGCGCGCAGCTGCGGCAGCGTGGCCCGGATGCGGTCCACGGTCTCGATGATGTTCGCGCCGGGCTGGCGGAAGACCATCAGGCTCACGGCCGGCTTGCCGTTGGCCAGGCCCGCGGTGCGGACGTCCTCGACCGAGTCCGTCACATCCGCGACGTCGCCGAGGCGCACGGCCGCGCCATTCTGGTAGCGCACGACGAGCGTGCGGTACTCAGCGGCTTTCAGCAACTGGTCGGTCGTGGACAGCGACCAGGCGTGATTGACGTCGGCCAGCTCGCCCTTCGGCCGGTTGGCGTTGGCGCTGGCGAGCACCGCACGCACGTCCTCGAGTGCCAGGCCGTTGTTGTTGAGCGCCGTCGGGTTCAGTTCCACGCGCACGGCCGGCGAGGCCCCTCCGCCAACGCTGACCTGGCCGACCCCTTGCAGCTGGGCGAGTTTCTGCTGCAGGATGGACGAGGCGATGTCGTACATGCGCCCCCGGTCGAACAGGTCGGAGGTCAGCGCCAGCAACATGATCGGCGCGTCGGCTGGGTTCACCTTGCGGTACGACGGGTTGTTGGGCAGGTTGGCGGGAAGCTGGCCGCGTGCGGCATTGATCGCGGCCTGGACGTCACGCGCAGCGGCATCGATGTTGCGGNNGAGGTCGAACTGCAGCGTGATCGAGGTCGAGCCCTGGGAGCTCGATGAGGTCATCTCGGTCACGCCGGCGATACGGCCGAACTGCCGTTCCAGCGGAGTCGCCACCGACGAGGCCATTGTCTCCGGGCTGGCGCCCGGCAGCCCGGCTGAGACACTGACGGTCGGGAACTCGACCTGCGGCAGCGGCGAAACCGGCAGGAAGATGTAGCCGGTGGCACCGGCGAGCGCGATGCCCACGATCAGCAGCGTCGTGGCAACCGGCCGGTGGATGAACGGCGCGGAGAGATTCACAGCTCCTCGACGGACTGGAGTGGGGTGACGCGCTCGACCTCCGCGCGGTGGAACCTCCTCGCGACGCGTTGCGCCAGGCGGTCGAAGGCCAGGTAGATCACCGGGGTGGTGTAGAGCGTGAGCAACTGGCTGAAGATCAGCCCCCCGACGATCGCGATGCCCAGCGGGCGGCGCAACTCAGANNTCATCAGGATCGGCCGGAAGCGCAGGAGCGCGGCCTGGAAGATGGCTTCGCCTGGCGGCTTGCCTTGCTTGCGCTGCGCGTCGAGCGCGAAGTCGATCATCATGATGGCGTTCTTCTCGACGATGCCGATCAGCAGGATGATGCCGATCAGGGCGATGACCGAGAAATCCGTGTGACACAGCATGAGTGAAAGCAGCGCGCCCACGCCCGCGGACGGCAGCGTGGAGAGGATCGTCANNAGCACGCCGAGCAGGATGTAGACCGTGATGATCGCCGCCAGGATCAGAAAGGGCGTGTGCACCAGTGAGGCCCGGAAGGCCTGGGCCGTGCCCTGGAAGCCCTCCTGGATGCTGGCCGGCAGACCGACGCTCTGACGCGCCTGCTCGATGGCGCTCACGCCTTGTCCCAGAGAGGCGTCGGGCGCCAGGTTGAAGGAGACGTTCACAACCGGGAACTGGCCCTGGTGATTGACCGCCAGCGGTGCGTTCGAGATCTGGATGTCCGTGAAGGACTCCAACGGCACGGCGCCTCCGCTGGCCGAGCGAAGATACACCTGCCTGAGGTCCTCCGGCCGCTGCTGGGAGCTGGGCTGCACCTCCAGCACCACGCGGTACTGGTTGAGATCGGTGAAGATGGTCGAGATCTGCCGCTGACCGAAGGCGTCGTCGAGCGTGTCGTCGAGCATCTGCGGCGTGATCCCGAGACGCGA
>PMCG01000191.1:7515-8069 GCA_003155335.1 Acidobacteriota bacterium | reverse complement strand
GCCCTTGCGAATGCCTTCGTAGCCCTCACCCTCAACGCCGAGCCGCAGCATGACCGGCGGCACGACGTGTTCGAGGTCGTACAGGCCGTAGGGCAACTGTTCCGTCAGCGAGCACAAGTTCACGCTGTCCACGAGCGTGTTGATCTGGTAGAGCGGCTCACCCTTGAGCGCGCGGCGCAGAAGCGATTCGTTCGACGGTCGCCTCCTCGTGGGATCGATTCCGAGTGCCTTATAGAGCTGTCGCGCCGCAGTCACCTCAGGCAAATCGCCACTCGCCTGGCCGCGATGGCGATCGCGCAAACCGCGGCAAGCAGCTTCGATCTCTGCCGTCAGAGCCGCGCTCGTCTCGCGCACGCTGAGATCCGCCAGAATCAGCGCTGCGAGGCGTGCGCGGCCGGCCAGCGATTCGTGGATCGTTAGTTGTAGAGGCACTGTGTCGGCCCACCTCTTCTGCTGCGCAGCAGTCCACGCATTCTATCCTCGGGACGCGCCCGGCGTGTCTCTCGGCACAGAACACTGCTAGAGTGACGCCGTGCGCTGGTCATGGCAGCTCG
>PMCG01000191.1:3930-7416 GCA_003155335.1 Acidobacteriota bacterium | reverse complement strand
TCTACTCCTACTGGAACACGACCATACGACTCGGGGCCTTTGTTGCCGTCGGGCTCACGTTGTCGCAAGTGCGCACGATGCTGGACGCGGAAATCAAGCTGCGCCGCGAGGTCCAGAAGGCGATGGGCGAGATCAAGCAGTTGCGCGGCTTGCTGCCGATCTGCGCGTGGTGCAAGAAGGTTCGCAACGACACAGGTCTCTGGGAGCAGGTCGAGCTCTACGTCAGGTCGCATTCAGATGCGGAGTTCACCCACAGTGTGTGTCCAGACTGTCGCAGCAAAGTCCTCGATCGCCGCTAGCGTCCCGTCGCGGCCGTGGCGCTCCTGGTCTGAGTGCGATCCGACTGCCGGTCGTGCCGCTAGACAGCCAGGAACCGTGAGGTCTCTTCGATCTCGCGCAGGAGCTCCGCGCCAGCATCGGCGCTGGCCACGACGCTGCGGATCGAGAACACGCGCAACGCGTCAGAGAGCGAGAGCGTGCCGACTGCCGAGTCCTTCCGGCCTGTGAACGGGAACGAGTCTGGCCCGCGGCGGCACTGGGTGTTGAGGTTGACTCGGCAGACGAGATTGGCCAGGTGATCGACCAGCGGCCCGATCACCTGGGGATCCTTGCCGAAGATCGCCGCCTGCTGGCCAACCGGCGAGCGTTCGATCACAGTCAGCGCCTGCTCCACNNACCGGGTACAGCACGGCCGGCGAGAGCAGGGTGGCCGCGCGCTCTGCGCCACCCTGATTGGCCACGCGGCCGCCGTGAGCCTGGGCGTCCCGCACGAGGCGTTCGAGGTAATCGGTGTGCTCGCTGTCCGGCATGGGGGTGACGACCACGCCGTCCTGCCAAGGCATGCCGACGGGCGTGCGCGCCACGCGGTCAGCCAGGCGTTCGACGAACGCGTCGGCGATCGAGCGAGCTGCGAGCACGAGCTTGATCGCCGTGCAGCGCTGGCCGTTGAACGTGAGCGCGCCGGAAACGATCTCCGTCACGGCCAGGTCGAGATCAGCGTCGGCGAGCACGATGGCTGTGTTCTTGGCGCCCAGGCCCAAGACTGAGCGCAGACGATTCGGCTGCGGGTGCTGCCGCATCAGCAGGCGCGCGGTCTTGGCTGATCCGATCAAGGCCAGCACGTCCACCAGCCCGCTCTCCATCATCGGGCCGATCACCGTGGCACCGGCGCCGGTCACGAAGTTGATGACGCCAGGAGGGAAGCTGGCTGCGAGCGCCTCGGTGAAGAGCGCGTTGGCCAGCACGCCATAGCGCGGCGTCTTGGTGATCACCGGGTTGCCCATGATCAGCGCCGGCAGGATCAGCGTGTAGACCTCGTTGACCGCGTAGTTGAACGGTCCCATGCACAGGCACACGCCGAGCGGCGTGCGACGAATGCGCGCAGCGAAACCACCGTCGCGCACGGCAGCAGCCGACGAGTGATCGAGATCGCGGAGAGTGGCGATGGTGTCGTCGATGTAACTCATCGTGCGGTCGAACTCGGCCAGGCAGTCCTTGTAGGGCTTGCCCACCTCCCACATCAGCACGCGCGCCACGCGCTCGCGCTGCGTTCTTGCCCGACGCAGGAACTCCTCGACGGCGCGGATGCGCTCAGCGACNNGGGCTCATCTGGCCGTCAGCGCTGCGCGTGACGACAGCGGAGGCGATCGAGCTGCGCGGCCCGTCCCAGGTCAGGAGCTTGCCGTCGATGATCAGCGACAGGCCACTCTCGTCCGGGACGTGACGCCACGCCGGATCGATCCCGTCCGCTGTCGGAAACAAGGCCTCCAAAGATGCGCTCACCGCAGCCTCCTCGTGCAGACAATAGCCTACCCTGCCGGATGAAGCGTGAGAGGGTCGTCACGCAGCGCGTTGGCAGCGGCGGTCGCTCGCTGCGGGCGGTGAGTCGCTCCTCGCGCGGCTCTCAGGGCTGCTCCGTGATTCGGATAGCCTGCGGGTAGAGCCAGAGAGAGTCGCGCGGAGCCACGTTCAGCGCCTGAGCATCCCGCGCGACGAGGGGCTCGCCCCTCGCAACTCAGCTCGGACCGCTATTGGTCGGGCGCTGGCCCGCGTCGCTCTCGGCGTGCGGGTGGTGACGGTGGTACCAGCTGAATCCGATCTGGACGGCAAGTCTGTTGAAGCGAACGTGTCCGTAGCCCGCGTCGGGGGCGTGCGAGGAGGTCTGAAAGCTGACCTGCAGGTCCATCGCGAATCCTCTCTTCCGGGTCCGGACAAGCTCGTATCCTGCCGTCGCTGTCGCACCAAACCCCCTGTTGTCGAACGTCCGGGAGGCGCCGCGGACATCGTGGTATGTCATCCGGTAGGTTGCCAGACCAGCGCCACCTCGCACCCAGACTCGGTCAGTGAGCCAGTACTGCGCGGCGACCGTGTCGACAGTGAAGCTTTCGTAGAGGTCGAAGTAGTAGAGGCGGTAGTCACTGATCCCGAGCATCACCCGGTCGAGCATCAGTGCAACCCTTCTGCTCACCGTCCATCCAACGTGCCAGTCGAAGGCGGGGCCGCTTTGAGCATCACAGCCGTCACATTTCACCGAGCCGCCGAGCGCGAATCCAATCAACGGCCCCTTGCGATAGCTGCCGTCTCTGTCCTGTGCCGACACACTCCAGGCCACACAGCACGTTGACGTCAGCATCGCCAAGGTCAACAGGTGCTTCATGTCCCCTCGCTCTCTCGCGTCTTCAGAAACGGACAGGCCTCCGACCGCGGAGCACTGCCACTGCCACGTGCGGGCTCCCTCTCCAGCAAGTGCGCGAAGTCTAGCGCACTCATTCAGGCGGTCAAGACGTCGCGCGACATCGTGGCATCGTCCTGGGCCTGGGAACAGCAGCAGCGGTCGGGTGGCGGGCGGATGCTGACGCCGGTCGGGCGCTGGCCCGAGCCGGCGGTGGCCGGGGCAGGCACAGGGGCCTGCCCCTACGAGGATCGCCGAGCTCCTGCGCGGTAGACTTCTCTCATGCGGGCGATGGTGTTGGACGGAGCGCGGCAGGCGCTCCATGCGCGATCGATCCCTGAGCCTGAGCCAGCGCCGGGCGAGGTGCTGCTGCGCGTGTCTGCCTGTGGCGTGTGCCGGACTGATCTCCACATCGTGGACGGCGAGCTGGCTGAGCCCAAGCTGCCGCTGGTGCTCGGACATCAGATCGTTGGCGTGGTGGAGCGCACTGGATCTGCTGCAAGCGGCTTCGCTCCTGGTGCGCGCGTGGGCGTGCCTTGGCTGGCATCGACCTGCGGCGCCTGCGAATACTGCAAGACCGGCCGCGAGAACCTCTGCGACCTCGCGCGCTTCACGGGCTATCACGTTGACGGTGGATTCGCCGAGTACGCCGTTGCGGACGAGCGGTTCTGCTTCGCGTTGCCCGAGGGCTACGGCGACGTCGAGGTCGCGCCGCTGCTCTGCGCTGGGCTGATCGGCTATCGCTCGCTGCGCATGGCAGGCCAGGCCGAGCGCATCGGGCTCTACGGCTTCGGCGCTGCGGCGCACATCGTCAC
>PMCG01000191.1:3687-3885 GCA_003155335.1 Acidobacteriota bacterium | reverse complement strand
GTTCCTGCTGCGCTGCGTGCGGTGCGCAAGGGCGGCGTCGTGGTCTGCGGTGGGATCCACATGAGCGCGATCCCCTCGTTTCCGTACGAGTTGCTGTGGGGCGAACGCGTGCTCCGCTCGGTGGCGAATCTGACGCGCCAGGACGGCGACGAGTTCTTCGCGCTCGCTGGCCGCGTGCGCATCCGCACCCAGGTCACG
>PMCG01000191.1:2321-3656 GCA_003155335.1 Acidobacteriota bacterium | reverse complement strand
CATCAACATCGGAGTGATCGGTGCCGGCACGGTCGGCGGTGGCGTGGTCAAGATCCTGGCCAGGAAGCTCGGCGAGTTTCGCGAGCGGCTCGGGCTGGACCTGCGGCTGACGCGCATCGCGGACAAGGACTCGGCCCGACTGGCAGCCTTGCCTGTGGGCGACGCCATTTGCAGCGGCAGCGCGGACGACGTGCTCGCGGACGACCAGATCGACATCGTCGTTGAGCTGATCGGCGGCACGACAGTCGCGCGCGACGTGATCTTGCGCGCGCTGGCGCGCGGCAAGCACGTCATCACCGCGAACAAAGCCCTGATCGCCGAGCACGGCCCAGAGCTATTCGCTGCCTCTGAGAAGGCGCACGTCTCTCTCTACTTCGAGGCCTCGGTGGGCGGCGGCATGCCGGCGATCAAGACCATCCGCGAGGCGCTTGTCGGCAACGACGTGGTCTCGATCAAGACCATCATCAACGGCACCTGCAACTACATCCTCACGCAGATGGCGGCCCACGGCTGGAGCTTCGCGCACGCGCTGGCTGAGGCGCAGCGGCTGGGCTATGCCGAGGCACAGCCGGCGCTGGACATCGAAGGCCATGACGCTGGCCACAAGGTCGCGATCATGGCCTCGCTGGTGCACGGCGGCTACGTGCCCTTCGATCGGCTTCCGATCGAAGGCATCACGCACATCGCGGCCGAGGACATCGCCTTTGCCGCTGAGCTGGGCTACTGCATCAAGCTGCTCGGCATCATCCGCAAGGACGGGACGGACCATGCGGTGGACGTGCGCGTGCATCCCGCGATGCTCCACCGCGAGCACATCTTGGCGTCGGTCTCGGGCGTCTTCAACGCGATCCTGCTGGAGGGCGACGCGGTCGGGCCGATCCTGCTCTACGGCCGCGGCGCTGGGGAGCTGCCGACAGCGTCAGCCGTGGTGAGCGACATCGTGGACGTGGCGCGCAATATCGTCAGCGGCAAGCCCCTGCGCATCTCGATGGACTACTACGCCCACGACAATGCGCTCGCGCTCAAAGCGCTGGCTGACGTGCACTCGCGCTACTACCTGCGCTTCTCGGTCGTGGATCGTCCCGGCGTGTTGGCCTCGATCGCTGCGTCCCTGGGGAAGCAGGGGATATCGATCGCTTCGGTGATGCAGAAGGAGAGCCACGACTCCGACTTCGTCCCGGTGATCTTCCTGACCCACACGGCGGTCGAGAAGGCGCTGCGCGCAGCGGTCACTGAGGTGGAAACAGCCGACTACGTGCGGCAGAAGACGCAGGTCATCCGCATCGTCGACTAGCGCCGCGTCGTCATCTGTTGCAGGGCCCAGCCAGCGATCCC
>PMCG01000191.1:1447-2299 GCA_003155335.1 Acidobacteriota bacterium | reverse complement strand
TCGAAGCGCACGTCGCGTTCCGCGTCGTCGAGGGCGCGAATCAACGGCTCTACGGCCTCGCTCTGCGCGGTGGCTCCCAGGGCAGCCGCAGCGGCGCGCCGCTCCGCCGGGTGAGTGCTGGCGAGCTCTGCGATCCACTCGGCGATGGGCCGGGACATATTGATTGAGCCATTATCGGCCAGGTCGCGGCAGAAGGCGCGTGCTAAGCTCCAAATGGGAGGCGGTGTGGCCATCGCCAGCGGGCTCATCAAGGGGATCATTCCGATCGCGATCGTCGGTTGCCTGATCGCCTGTCGCAGCCCGAAGGACCCGATCCTCGCGCTTCTCGACGATCTCAAGAAGGCAGCTGAGTCGCGAGATGTCGGTGCGGTCGTCGCGAAGCTGACAGAAGATTTCCAGGGCGGCCCTGGCACAAGGCGGGCAGACGTGCGGCCCATGCTGGAGCGCTACTTCCTCGCCTACGAGAAGGTCAACCTTGAGATCTACCAGGTCGAGGTCGGGCGTTCGGAGACGACTGCCACGCTGCGCTTCCGCGCGGATTTCAACGGCCGGCCGCGGGCGATCGGCTCGTTGGCGGGCTGGCTTCCGCCGTCGGCGATGTTCCGTTTTGAGCTGGGCTTGAGACAGACGAAGGCGGGCTGGCAAGTGGCGCAAGCGGAGTGGGAAGAAGTTCCGCCGGCAGGGCAATGACGTGACAATGGACCGAAGGAGGTTCTCTGTGCGATCGACATGGCGCTCTCTCGTGTGCGTGGCCGCCTTCCTGGTAGCCGGGGCTTTCGCGTGGGCCGACGAGGGGATGTGGACGTACGACAACATCCCAGCGTCGCAGTGGCAGAGCGCCTACGGTTTCGC
>PMCG01000191.1:0-1347 GCA_003155335.1 Acidobacteriota bacterium | reverse complement strand
TACGAGGTCGACGTGCTCCTGCGCATTGAGGACGTGACCGCGCGGGTCGTGGCCGCTGCGCCGCAGAGCGCATCGGACGAGGCCGCATCGCTGGCGCGCAAGGCCGAGTGCGCGCGCATCGAGAAGACCTGCGTCGCTGGCGGGGCTGAGCGCTGCGATGTGGTCAACCTCTATCGCGGCGGGCAGTACCACCTCTACACTTACAAGAAGTACACCGACGTGCGCTTGGTCTTTGCGCCCGAACAGCAGACCGCCTTCTTCGGCGGCGACCCGGATAACTTCACGTTCCCGCGGCATGACTTGGACGTCAGCTTCCTGCGCGCCTACGAGAAGGGCCAGCCAGCAGTGCCGGCAGCGTATCTGGCGTGGAGCAGCCAGGGAATTGGCTCCGGGGACGTGGTCTTTGTCTCAGGCAATCCAGGCTCGACGGCCAGGCTCAAGACGATGGACCAGGTCGTGGCTGATCGCGACGTGCTCCTGCCGGCGCGGCTCGCCTTCTTGCGCCGCACGCTCGACATCGCGCGCGCCTATGCGGCGCAGGGCGAGGAGCCGGCGCGTCGGGTGCGAGCCCGCATCTTCGGCCTCGAGAACTCGGTCAAGGCGTACGAGGGGTTCATCGCCGCGCTGCACGACGAAGCAGCCCTGGCGCGCAAGGTTGCTGAAGAGCGTGCGCTGCAGGAGCGAGTGCGCGCGGATGCCGCGCTGTTGAGCGCGGTGGGTGATCCGTGGACCGAGATCGCGACTGCGCAGAAGCAGCACGCGGCACGCTATGCGGAGGCGATCTACGTCGGGTACACCGGGTCGAAGCTGCTCGGGATCGCCGGCACGATCGTGCGCTACGTTTCAGAGACACACAAGCCGAACGAGTCNNCCGATCTACGCGGACATGGAGCGCGCCACACTCACCGGGCAGTTGCAGCAGGCGAGCGACGTGCTCGGGCGCGAGCATCCTTTTGTCAAGGCCGCGTTGGCTGGCCAGACTCCTGCCGAGGTCGCGGAAAAGGCGGTGAGCGGGACGAAGCTCGCCGATCCCAAGGTGCGGCGCGCGCTCGTCAAAGGGGGAACGCGGGCTATCGCGCGCTCGGACGATCCGATGATCGCGCTGGCGCGTCGCCTCGAGCCGCTGGCGATCGCTGTGCGCCACTGGCTCGATGACGAGATCGTCGCTGTCTACGACCGGGCAGGGGAGCGACTCGGCCGGGCCCGCTGGGCGGTCCTCGGCAAGTCGACATATCCGGACGCGACGTTCACGCTGCGCATCACCAGCGGCGTTGTGAAGGGGTATCCGGCGGAAGGAACCACTGTCGCGCCATTCACGACGTTCTATGGCCTCTACGATCGCGCTGC
>PMCG01000105.1 GCA_003155335.1 Acidobacteriota bacterium | reverse complement strand
ATGGAGCGACACCTCGCCGGATGCCCGCGCTGCGAGGGGATCTGCGCCTCCTTGCGTGAGACGCTGCGGCTGTGCGGCGCCACACCGGCTCCGCGCGTGCCTGCGACGGTGGAACGGGCGGTCCGCCGGGAGATTCGTTCGCTTCTCGCCGCGGGCGTGAACCCGCGCGGCGGCCGCCCCTCACGGCCGCTGCGGACGCGTTAGCCGCGAGCATGAGGAGCGNNTCCGCCAGTGCAGAGCCGTATCGGTCTCGCTCTGGCCGCGCTGATCGTCTTGGTTAGCGCTGCCCTGGGAGGGCTCCTTGCCTCGTGGCCCGGCGCGCTCGTCGGTGCCGCGCTGTCGCTGGTTCTCGCCCTGACCGTCGCACGCCACACGCGGCGCCGGTTCGCGCGGCGCGCGCGCCTCGTGGCCCGGCCCTTCCCCGATGCCTGGCGCAAACTGCTGCGCGACCGCTACGACCACTACGATCGTCTGCCTGCCGATCTGCGGCGCCACTTTGACGACGACCTGCGCATCTTCATCGCCGAGCAGCGCGTCACGGGCGTCGGCGTCAAGGTGACGGATGAGCTGCGCATCCTCGTGGCCGCTTCCGCTGTGACGCTCTCGCTGGGTTGGCCCGACTACGAGTGGCAGCAGCTCAGCGAGGTCCTGCTCTATCCCGACGACTTCGATCGCGACTACGAGATCGGTCGCCACGAGCTCGCCGGACAGGCACACGGCTGGGGCACGTTGATCCTCTCAGTGCCTGCATTGCTCGAGGGCTTCAAGGACCCCGACGACGCTTGCCACGTCGGCCTGCACGAGTTCGCCCATCTGCTGGACGTCGAGGGCACGCGCTTCGATGGCCTGCCGAGCGGATTCGACGACGCGCACGCCCGCCGCTACATCGAGCTCCGCGAGCAGGAGATGGAACGCCTGCGCAGCGGCCGGTCCGCGCTCGACGAGTACGGCGCGCACGACCCGCTGGAGTTCTTCCCGGTCGCGGTCGAGGCCTTCTTCGAGACGGCGCTGGCCGTGCGCAAGGACCACCGCGAGCTCTACCAGCTTCTGGCTGACTACTTTCAGCAGGACCCCGCAGCCTGGGACGACGCGCGCGGACTCACGCTCTAGGCGGTCTCGGGACACGCGCTGGGCGCGTCGATTTGAAGGATAATGCGCCGCAAATGGCGACAANNGTCGCGGCGCAAGGCGCGTGAGGTCATCGAGAAGGGCCAGGTGACGGTAGACGGCGCGCTGGCACTGGAGGCAGGGCGAGCCGTCGGCGCTGGCGCCGCGATCGTTTGGGATCCCAATCGCAAGGCACTGTCACGCGCGCGGCTGTCGCTGCCGAGACTCTACGAAGACGAGCACTTGCTCGTTGTGGACAAGCCCGCCGGACTTCTGAGCGTGCCGACATCGGAGGTGGCGGCCGATGAGGAGGACACGGTCCTTGCGCGGGTCGCGGCCTACGTTCAGCGCCTGCGGCCACGCGCGCCCTACGTCGGCCGGGTCCATCGGCTGGACCGCGAGACGTCGGGCGCACTTGTCGTCGCCTTGACGCCAGAGACGCGTGCCGGCCTGATCCACCTGTTTCGCGAGCACCGCATCGAACGCGTGTACGAGGCGCTCGTCGTCGGCACGCCACGTGAGGACGCGGGCACAGTGGATGCCCCAATCCGCGACACCTGGGTGCGTGGCCGGCGCGGCGTGGCTCGAGGTGACGAGCACGCGTCAGAGGCGCGCACGCGCTGGCGCGTCGTGGAGCGCTTCGGCGATGCCGCGCGTTTGGAGATCCGGCTGGAGACCGGGCGCCAGCACCAGATTCGCGCCCATCTCGCGCACGTCGGGCTGCCAATCCTGGGCGATCGCGTCTATGCGCGTCACGGCGCGTGGCGCGGGCCGACGGTCGCCCGGCCGATGCTGCACGCCTGCCGCCTGGCTTTCGCACACCCGGCGACAGGGAGCGCAATCGCCGTCGCGAGCCCACCGCCCGCGGATTTCAAGGAAGCGTTGGACGCCCTGCGACGTCGCGCACGTCAACGCCGCTAACGTCGAGGGACGCGCTGCGGCGAGCGGCTGCGTGCGGACCGACTACTCGCGCTGGCGCACAAGCTGCTCGATCTCGTCGGCTCCCTCGAGGAAATGGATGCCGCACTGATAGGAGAGGCCTTCCAGGCGCGACCAAACGACCTTGCCGGCGACCTCGACGCGGCGCGGCTTCCCTTCTGGCGTGCTCTCGTCAGTGCACTCGAGGCGGACGGTGACGGCAGTCTCGCGGGCGAGGGCTTCGCCGAGGCGTAGACGGCAGCCGAGGCGTGAGACGTCCATCGCGGTGGTGGGCCGCCAGTGTTCTTTGACTTGATAGAACGCGGCCAGGCGACACGTCCAGCGCGCAGTGAGACGCCGATTGCCGCTTGTCCTCGTTGGAAGAGCCATCACCTTTCCCCATGACGACCCTACTAGCCAAGCCAGGCCGGAGTGATCGTGCACGCGTCCCGTGACCCGACAGGGAGAAACTGAGCTGCTCGCGCAGATTCCCGTGGCTGGGGTACTGAACATTTGGAGTATAGCCTTTCGTCCACGTGCACCTCAACAGATCGCCGAACCCGACGCGAGCACGCGGAGGGCATCCGACCTGGCGGCCCTTTGTCATCCGCGAGTCGCGCTATCATGATGGCCAAGATGATGAGATCCAGCGAGCGCCTCAGCGTGGAAGGAGCCCGCGCCCGGACGTCGGGCGCAGACTGCGCCATCGTCAATGCCAGCAGCTCAGGGTTGTTCCTGGCCTCGACCTCGCCGCCGCCGATCGGCCAGTCCCTGACTCTGGAGCTGGCGCTCGATCAGGGCCGTCTGATCACGGTTGCGGGCCGTGTGGTCTGGATCAACGACCACATACACCCCGGCGCCCAGCACCTGCCGCCTGGCTTCGGCGTGTGCATCCAGCGCGTTGGCCTGGCGGAGAAGCTGGCGCTGATCAAATTCCTGCGCGGCCAGGGTGTCGCGGCCGTGGGGCGTTCGCAAGAGGGCGATGGCCACGCCCGCGGGCAGTAGCCGATTCATGGCCACGCTGCGGCAAGACGTCTGGTTTGGCGAGAGCCCGCGCCTCTCTGGCCTGCGCCTGGGTCCGTTCCGGTCCGCTCCGGCCCGGATACTGCTGCACCCGCACCGCGCCGCGTCTGCAGCGAACCCCAAGTTGATGGACTTCGCCGAGCACCTCGCGGACCGCGTTGAGGTCGTGCTGTTGCGTCCGCGTCCGGCGGAGGAGGCGTCGGCCGCGATCGCACAATGGCGCGACGATTTCGTGCGCGTCATCGAGTGCCTGGACAAGACCTGGAATGATCGTCTGCCACTGGTGCTCGTCGGCGTCGGCGTGGGTGGGGCGCT
>PMCG01000376.1:1743-7171 GCA_003155335.1 Acidobacteriota bacterium | reverse complement strand
TCCCCAAGGCGCGTGGCGATCTCGGTCTGCGTCAGCCCTTCGTAGTACGCCAGCTCCAGCGCCTGGCGCTGCGGGGACGAGAGCCCTGCCAACGCGCGGTGCACGGCCAGTTTCTCCACGGTGGGGGGCGTGGCTGTGTGATGGCGCGGCGACTCGCCTGCCCTTTCCCTGAGCGCAACTCGGCGGCGCAGTTGGTCCAGCGCGCGGGTGCGTGTGATGGTGCAGAGCCAAGCCTCTGGTGCGCCGCGGGAGGCGTCGTAGCGGCTGGCTTGACGCCAGACCTGGAGGAACACAGCCTGCAGCACGTCCTGTGCGTCGGCAGGGTCGTGCAGGATGCGCAGTGCCAGGCCGGTCACCAGCGGCGCGTACCGGTCGTACAGCTCAGCCAAGGCGCTGTCGTCTCCGAGCGCCATCCGTTGGATCGCAGTCGCCGCCGATGGGGCGTTCGCGGCGCCGTGTTTGCTGAGATGCTGGACTTCGATCCCCGTGTTCATAAAGCCTCCTGCCCTACCAGTTGCCCCTGCGACTACTGTCGCGCATTCGATCGCAGCCACCACGACGGCGCGCGTCCCACCCCTGGGGCGTCTCGACGAGCCGGTGGTACCGCACGCGGCAGGACGTCAGTAGACTGCCAATGCCTGCTTCCGACAATCGGCGTGCGGCTGGTTTTCCCATCGGGCCAAGTCCTATGCTATTTGCGAGTTTCCTTTGCAGCGCCCGCGCGATCGGCAGCGGCGTGACGCGCCCGACCCGCGAGTGACGTCAACTAGGCGTGGCTGCCCGTCGTTCGTTCAGGCTTCCCATGGAGATACTGATACGCTTCCGAGAGAGGCGCTATCAATACGGAGCGGCCTGGTTCTCGTATCGGGTGCAGTCCTACGGGCGCTCCTCGTCGGTTACCCCGGCCCCCGGATAGCGCGCTACACTGTGGCAGCGCGACTTGGCGGAGAAGGGAACAGGCCGGTCTGACTGCGAGCCAGTCAGGCGATGGGGCATCTGGTGCGACGCATCGCCGCGTGACGCGCGGAGGACTCTATGGGAGCCGATCACACGCGAGCAGGGCACGGCGCGAGCCGCAAGTCGCGCGTGCTCTTGGTGGACGATCATCCCATCGTGCGGGAAGGCCTGGCGCGCGTGATCGACCAGGAACCGGATCTGGCGGTCTGTGGGACCGCGGTCAACGCGCGCCAGGCGCTCGATGCGATCGAGGCCGCTGCGCCCGACATCGCCATCGTCGACGTCTCGTTGGACGGGTCGCATGGGATCGAGCTGGTGAAGGAGCTGAAGACGCGCCACCCTGGCCTGCACGTCCTGATGCTCTCGATGCACGACGAGAGCCTCTACGCCGAACGCGCGTTGCGCGCGGGCGCCAAGGGCTACGTGATGAAGCGCGAACCGCCGCAGAAGCTGCTTGCGGCCATTCGCGGTGTGGTGGCGGGCCGTCTCTACTTCAGCGAAGCCGTGACCGCGTCGGTGCTGGAGCACGTCGCCGGCACGAAGCGCGGTGCCGCCCTCCTACCCATGGACAAGCTCAGCGACCGGGAGCTGCAAATCCTCGAGCTGATCGGGCGTGGACGCACGACTCGTCAAATCGCCGAAGAGCTCCATGTGAGCGTGAAGACCATCCAGGCACATCGAGAGCACCTGAAGGAGAAGTTGCAGCTCGATGGCGCCACCGCGTTGGCACGATTCGCTGTCAGCTGGGTCGAGTCCGAGCGGGGCACTCACGCCACCGGCACTGCACCGCCTCAGCGCGGATAGGCCGGCCGACGTGCGGGCTTCGCCTGACGAGCCTTGTCAGAGCCACTCCGCGCGCAGGTGCACGCGGGCTCGGTGCAGGTCGTCTCGCAGGGTTTCGTCGGCGGGCAACTGCCCCTGGTCTCTGAGAATATGCTGGCGGGCAGCGCGCAGCCGCAGGTCCTGATCTGTCACAGTGCGAGAGCTTCGCCCGCAGCCTGTGCAGGCCACGGCTCCTGAGTTCATCTCGCCTCCGCAGTGCTGGCATACCTGACCTGTCATCGCTCCCTACCTGTCAAAACTACGGCCCCGGCCGGCTGAGAGGATTCCCGCTTTCTTCGAGCCGTTGGGATGCTCTTGGGTGCGCCAACTCCTCACATCCGGCCAGCAACGCCGCACGTACTTTCAAAGGATAGTCGCTTGATTGCGACAAGGTCGAGTACGAACAACGTTCGCCTTTGAGCTGGAAAGCGCCGGCCAAGGGCGATCCTCCAAGAGGGGAGAAGAGACATGAAGAAGACACTGGTGGGTCTGTCTGTCGCCGCTGGGNNAAGAGCGTCATCGTGCAGTCCGTGACGCGCCTGGCCATGCGGTCCGACGGCCAGCCGGTGATCGTCTTGGACAAGATGGGTGACAAGGAGTACCTCAGCGAGATCTACCCCGGTGATGTCGACGGCTACTACTTCGGCGGCGCACCCGGCCAGCACACGCACGTCAGCGTGAAAGCCGCGAAGAAGAAGTGAGCGCCTGGAAGCGCGACGAACTGAGGAGGATAGATACCATGACCAAGCATGCAAAGAGCCTGTTGGCAGCGGCCGCGCTGCTGTTCGCGGCCAGCCTCGCCCGTGCGGACGAGCGCATACTGATCGCGGCGGACATACCGCTCGCGTTCGAGGTGGCCGGGAACTCACTGCCGGCGGGACATTACGCTTTCGCCAAAGACGACGTGGTCTCGGGCTCGCTGATCTTGCGCAACGTCGATACCGGCAAGGCTTTCGCTGTCGCGTACAACTCGCGGCTCGCAATGCGGCCCGACAGCCAGGCGGCGATCGTCTTCGACAAGCAAGGCGACAAGGAGTACCTCAGTGAGATCCACCTTGCTGGCGACGACGGCTACTATTTCACGGGCGCAATGGGCAAGCACACGCACGTGACCGTGAAGGCTGCGAAGAAAAACTAGGCGAGCTGGGCTCCAGGGAGGGCCTAGCTCCCGGCGCGCGAGGTCACCGCGAGCGCGTTCGATCGGTCTAGCGAGTTGTAGCGTCTCTCCGACCAGCGAGATTTTGGTCAGCGCGGGAGTCTGCGGATTCAACGCCGAAGCCGGCAAGCCGGTCCAAGACAGGCGACGGGGCGGTACGCCAAGAGTAGTGGCTGCCGCCATGCCCGTCGCGAGTCGGTCGGCTTCTGGCGAGCTTGACTGACACCGCAGCTCTGGTGCAAGCTCGCACCTCAGCCGCCGTGGATCGAAGGCGGCTCTGCACGATTCGACTGCGCGGGTCAAGGTCGCCGTTACTGTCGCGAAGCTCGCCCGGCGAGCCCGAGCACGCCGCCGGCTGTCCAGTGCGGCAACGGAGAGATGGATGCTGAAGAAGAAGACGCTCTGGATCGTGGTTGGCGTACTCGTGGTGCTGGTCGCCTTCGCCGGCTATCGCTTCCGCCAGGCAAAGGCCAAGTCGGCACTGCACTTCGAGACCGTCAAAGTCGATCGCGGCCGCATCGTTGCCAAGGTCACCGCTTCCGGCACGCTCTCGGCGATCGTCACGGTGCAGGTCGGCAGCCAGGTGTCGGGTCGGCTGCAGAAGATCCTGGTCGACTACAACTCGCCGGTGCGCAAGGGACAGTTGATCGCCAAGATCGACGCGCAGCTCTTCCAGGCGGCCTACGAGCAGGCCCGGGCCAACTACTCCGCGGCCAAGGCGAACCTGTCCAAGGCCGAGGTGCAAGCCGTCGACGCCGACCGGCAGTTCAAGCGCTCGCAGGACCTGGCCGATCGCAAGTTGATCGCCCCGGCCGACCGGGACACGGCGCAAGCCACGGCCGATGCGGCGCGGTCTCAGGTCGACGCCTCCAAGGCCGCGGTGGAGCAGTCGCGTGCATCGCTGCACCAGGCCGAGGTGAACCTGGCCTACACCGACATCTACTCACCCACCGATGGCGTCGTGATCTCACGCAACGTGGACGTGGGCCAGACCGTGGCTGCGTCCCTGCAAGCGCCGACGCTGTTCGTGATCGCCGAAGACCTGCGCAAGATGCAGGTGGACACCTGGGTAGCCGAGGCCGACATCGGTCAGCTCAAGAGCGGCATGCCCGCGACCTTCACCGTAGACGCATATCCCGGTGAGCGCTTCCGTGGCAGCGTGCGGCAAGTCCGCAACGCGCCCCAGACGCTGCAGAACGTGGTCACGTACGACGCTGTGATCGACATCGACAACTCGGCCATGAAGCTGAAGCCCGGCATGACCGCGAACGTGACGTTCGTGACCGCCGAAAGGGACAACGCCTTGCGCGTCCCCAACGCGGCGCTGCGCTTCCGGCCCAATGGCGAGCTCCGAGCAGCGGCCGGGCTACCTGAACCGACGCCCGGTGCAGGCCGAGGGCGGGGCGCCGGCGCTGCGCAAGCGACAGCGGCTGGCGGGTCGCCGCGCAACCGGTCGGGCGCCGGTGGCCCACGGGGGGAACAGAGCGATCGCCGCACGGTGTGGGTCCTCACGCAGGGGCCACCCCGCCCGGTCACGCTGCGCGCGGGCGTGTCGGACGGGAGCATGACCGAGGTCGTCGAGGGAGATCTGCACGAAGGCGACCTCGTGATCACAGAGGCCACCGGTGGCAGCAGTAGCTCGACAGCTGCGCAGGGCGGGCCTCCTGGCGGGTTCCCACGGCGGATGTTCTGAGGTCGCGATGAGCGCCACCCCACTGTTGCACCTGGAGGACATCACCAAGGTCTACACGATGGGTGATATGGAGGTCCACGCCCTGCGCGGCGTGAGCCTGGCGATTGAGGAGGGGGAGTTCGTGGCCATCATGGGCGCCTCCGGCTCGGGCAAGTCGACGTTCATGAACATCATCGGTTGCCTGGATCGACCCACCACGGGACGCTACCGCTTGGCGGGCGAGGAGGTCTCGCAGCTCGATCGCAACGCCCTGGCCGAAAGGCGCAACCAGGTTCTGGGCTTTGTGTTCCAGAACTTTAACCTGCTGTCGCGCACCAGCGCCCTCGAGAACGTCGAGCTGCCCCTGATCTACGCCGGCATGTCCACGCGCGAGCGCCATGAGCGAGCGCTGGCAGCCCTGACGCGCGTGGGGCTGGGCGAGCGCAGTCAGCACCACCCCAATCAGATGTCGGGCGGACAGCAGCAGCGCGTGGCCATCGCGCGGGCGCTTGTCAGCAATCCCAAGGTGATCTTGGCAGACGAGCCCACGGGCAACCTCGACTCCGTGACCAGCAACGAGGTGATGGCGATCTTCCAGCAACTACGCAGCACTGGCATCACCATCGTCCTAGTCACGCACGAGCCAGATATCGCCAGTTTCGCTGCGCGTGTGGTCGTGCTCAAGGACGGCCACCTGCTCTCCGACCATAGGCAGACGCCGCGCAGCGCCGAGGCGCAAACGGTCCAGTTGGCGACGGGGGGTGCCGTATGAATCCGCTCCAGACCATCCGCGTCGCCATCCGCGCCCTCTTGCGCAACAA
>PMCG01000376.1:0-1737 GCA_003155335.1 Acidobacteriota bacterium | reverse complement strand
CTGCCGGGCTCGACTGCCGCCGGTGGTGCGCGCGGTGGATTCGGATCGATGCCCACTCTGACCTGGGACGATCTCAAGGCCATTCGGTCGGAAGTCACGACCGTCAAATACGCCGCTGCTCAACTGCGCGCCAACGCTCAGATCCAGGCCGAAGACCAGAACTGGTCCACCAGCGTCTACGGCACGAGCCCGGAATACTTCGGCATTCGTAGCTGGCCGGTCTCGCAGGGAGCGGCGATGACGGACTCCGACGTCGACAGCGGCGCCAAGGTCGTCTTCCTGGGCCAGACAGTCGTGGAGAAGCTGTTCGGCACGAGCGCAGATCCCGTGGGTCAGCTCGTGCGGATCAAGGGCGTGCCCTTCGAGGTCGCCGGCGTGCTGGCGAAGAAGGGGCAGAGCCCGACGGGACAGGATTACGACGATGCGGCGTTCATTCCGCTCAAGACCTTCCAGACCAAGATCCAGGGCGGGCTGCAAAACTACATCACCGGCGTGATCTTCGTCGGCGCCACCTCGGAGGCGGACACCCACCGCGCGGAGACGCAGGTCTCGAACCTGTTGCGCGACCGGCACCACATCCAGGCCGGCACGGACGACGATTTCTCCATCCGTAATCTGACGGAGCTGGCCAGCGCTCAGGAAGAGGGCACGCGCACGATGACCACGCTCTTGGCCGGCATCGCCGCGGTCTCGCTGCTGGTCGGCGGCATTGGCNNGGCATCATGAACATCATGCTGGTGTCAGTCACTGAACGCACGCGCGAGATCGGTGTGCGCATGGCTGTGGGAGCGAAGCCGCGGCACATTCTCGCGCAGTTCCTGGTCGAGGCCCTGACGCTGTCGATTGCCGGGGGCGTGTTCGGGCTGGTGCTGGGCATTGGCGCCGCCCAGCGCCTGGCGTCGCAGTTCAACTGGCCGATGCTCATTCAGCCCGAGATCGCTGTCATCGCGGTGTGCTTCTCCGCCTTGGTGGGCATCGGCTTCGGACTCTACCCGGCGCGCAAGGCTTCCCGCCTCGATCCCATCGAGGCCTTGAGGTACGAGTGATGCGAAGCGTGATTGCGTTCATCGGCCTGGCGCTGCTGCCGGCAGCGGTTGAGGCCGCGCCGGAGGCGCTGACCCTTGAGCAGGCCTTGGCCACGGCGCGCGAGCACCAGCCCCAGCTCCAGCAGGCCCACGCCGCGACCGAGGCCGCTCGGGCCCGCGCTGATCAAGCGCGGGCGTCGCTCTTGCCGCAAGTCGATGGCAGCGCCGCCTATTCGCGCTCGACGGCGAACTATGTGGCGCGGGCAGGCTCGCTGCCCAGCGGCATCACGCAGCAAGGCGCGGCCGGCTCGAGCTGGACGACAGCGGGCTTCTACAACTTGGGCGCGTCGCTGAGTCAGCGTGTGTGGGACTTCGGGGCGTCGTGGTCGCGCTGGCGCGCGGCGCAAGCGACGGCGGTTTCACAGCAGGAGAGCGAACGCGCCTCGCTGCTCCAGGCGCTGACGACGGTGCGCGTTGTCTTCTTCCAGGCGCGGGCCGCGAACGGATTGGTGGCCGTGGCCACGCAGAGCCTCGAGAACCAGGACCGCCACCTGCAACAGGTGGGGGCCTTCGTCGAGGTGGGAACGAAGCCCGAGATCGACATGGCGCAATCGCGTGCCGATCGGGCCAACGCGCTCGTGCAGCTCATCAATGCTCAGAACGGATACGAGACGGCCAAGGCACAGCTCAACCAGGCCATGGGAGTGGAAGG
>PMCG01000226.1 GCA_003155335.1 Acidobacteriota bacterium | reverse complement strand
CGCTCATCCCGCCCTTTTCACACAAGTGGTCCAGCAGTTGATCGCGATTCCAGCCCTGCTCGGTGGCCACTTGCGGCAGGAACACCGCGCCCTGGCCGCCTTTGTGCAACAGGACGCCGTGGCGCCCGACGACGATGTCGTCCGCGCGCGGCACGCGCACAGGCGGCGTGAGCGCCGAGATTTCGATCGTGACTGCAGCCAGCTCCTCGATTCGAAGCGGCGTGAAGCGCGGGTCCTCGAATGCCGCTGCGAGCGCCATCGCGCCCACAAGCTGGCCGAGCGGCACCTCAGGTGGTATGCGGCCAATGCAGCCGCGCAGATCGCCGTGCTTCTTGAGCGTGACAAAGGCACCCTGGCGCCGCCACAGCCGCGCGGAAAGACCCCGCGGCAGCGGCACTGTCTCTGTTGTCAGTTGGCGCCGAATGGCTTCGCGTGCGAGGGCCAACAGGGCGCGCCGCTCATCGGCGTTGATGCGCTCTTGCGTACCTGGTTGCACACGGCCCGGCTCGTTGATCGCTCCTGGCAGCACCGTTCCGGCGGTGAAAGCCACCGAGCCATAGCCGACCGTCCGGCTCTCGTCGCTGACCAGAGTCCGGCCGGAGTTCGTGCGGCTCAAGATGACGCCGCTCTTGGCCCCGAGCGCCTTGGCAGCGACCATGGCCACGAGGATCGGCGCCTCGCCGCAGGCGCAGGTCACGAGCTGCGGGATGCCGCGCGCCATCCAGTCGCGCGTGGTCGCGTGCACCTTCTCCGGGTCGAGGCTCAGGATGGCATCGAGCACCGCGCGATCGGCAGGCTCGCCGTTCTCTGCCCGTGGATAGTGCGACAGGTCCGAGCTGGCNNGTCGCTTGCGGAAACAGCTTCTGGATGAAGGGCAACTGCACTTCGATCGAGTGTTCTTGCGCGTGCACCTCGCGGTTCACCACGCAGTCGCGACACTCGGCCAAGAGCGCGCGCACCAGGGCTGTATCGACAGTGACCGTGCCGAGCGGCGTGCGAAAGCCGGTCGCGTCACTCAGGCCCACTTTGTCGAAGCCGGATGTCGTGTGGTTCGTGCCGAGCACGACGATCGTGTCGTACGTTCGACCAGCGGCTTGGCGAAAGCCGTCGGCGGCGATCTGGCCCGAAAACACGTAGCCGGCGTGCGGCAGGACCAACGCGATCGGCTCAGGGACACGCACCGGCACCGCGTCGGCGAGGAAGCCTTCGACCGCGGCCTTCAGCTTTGTCGCATCGGCCGGATAGAAGCGCCCGGCCTGCGCCGCTGGGCGCACCTCATCGCTGGCGCGCACGGCTCCGCTGCCGTGGCATCCCAAGAGCACGAGCGTCCACAGCACGATCGCTCCGGACCTGAGAGCCGCGTGCCACGGCTGGCGAGACGGATTGTCCATGGCCTTCCTCCGAGTCCCCGAGTCGCAGCGCCTAGCCCTACGACCAGACGCCCGCGATCTTGTGTTGGCAGTTTCGGCAGCGCCCGTTCGTGATCCTGTTCTCCACGACGAAGAACGCTGTGCGGCGGATGACGACCTGCCGGCACTGCGGACAGTAGGTATCGTTGCCCGGATGTCCCGGCACGTTGCCGACGTAGACGTACTGGATGCCCTTGGCCATGGCAATGTCCCGCGCGCGNNTGAGCAGCGGCTCGGCATCGTTGAGCGTCGGAATCACCAGATTGACGATCTCGAGATGCACGCCGCGCTTGCGGATCTGCTTGATGCTGCGCAAGACCGGCGCGAGTGCGGCGCCTGAGACCTGATGGTAGAAGTCCTCGCTGAAGCCCTTGAGATCGATCTTGATCGCCGCGAGCACGTCGCACATCTCCGCCAGTGGCGCCTCGTTCATGAAGCCGCAACTCACGAGCACTGAGCGCACGCCGCGCGGACGCGCCGCAGCCGCGACGTCGAGCAGGTACTCCGCGAACACCGTCGGCTCGTCGTAGGTGAACGCGATTACAGGAGTTCCTTGCGCATTCGCTGACTCCGCGATGCGCGCCGGGGCGACGAACTCGACATCGTGGTCCTCCGGCGCGGACTGAGAGAGCTCCCAGTTCTGGCAGAACTGGCAGCGCAGCGGGCATCCGGCCGTGCCGAACGACAACGCGGTGACGCCCGGAAGGAAATGGTAGAAGGGCTTCTTCTCGATGGGATCCACGTGAATGCTGACTGGCCGGCCATACACGAGGCTCTTGAGCTCGCCGCCGACGTTCACGCGCGCGCGACAGCGGCCGCGTTCGCCCGGCGGTATGGCGCAGCGCTGCGCGCAGAGGAGGCACTGGACCACGCCCGCGGGATGGGTGTGCTTCGCTCCGGCCTTGGGCGCTGTGGCGTGACACGCGCCGCAGTTCGCGCCAGCCTTCTGAAGCGAGGTCCAGAAACGCGCGTTCGGCGCGGTGTGAGTCAGCGCGTCGAGCCGGGTCGCGGCCAGGGCCGACCCAGTCGTCCAACCGAGGAAGCGTGCCGCACCGAGGGTCGCGCCAGCCCAAGCCGTCCGCCCGAGAAAGTCGCGGCGAGAGGGCATCCAAGAACTCCAAGAAGGAGTCTACACCCATGATTCCTGTCCTGTGCGGTCCCGTCGATGAGCTACAATCCGCGGCCATGCCAGACGCTCAAGCGGCTCCTGCGCCTCCACCCAAGAAGGCGCGACTCGGATACGTCGATTGGCTGCGCGGCCTGGCAGTCCTCTTGATGATCCAGGCCCACGCCATCGATGCCTGGCTGGTGCCACAGGCGCGCGCCGGGGATTTGTACCGCTGGAGTCAATTCCTGGCAGGCGCGCCCGCTCCGCTATTCCTGTTTCTGGCCGGCCTGTCGATGGTGCTGGTCGTCAGCCGCATGGCGGACAAAGGTGCGACCCAGGCAGCCGTCGCGCGCGAGGCGCTGCGTCGCGGAGCGCTGGTCGTCGGCTACGCGGTGGCCTTTCGCCTGCTGACTTTCGCCACCAGCGGCTTTCGCGACGTCCGGAACCTCATGCGCGCCGACGTGCTCAACTGCATCGGACTCTCGATGCTGGCCTGCGCGGTCTTCGTGTTCACGCTGCGCGGCTGGAACGCGCGGCTCTTCTCGGCGCTGCTCGTCACGCTGACATTCTGCCTGCTCGCCCCACTCGCCTGGGATTCGTTTCCGGCGCATGCCCTGCCCCTGCCGCTCTACGTCTACGTCAGCGGCCGACCGCCGCTGGCGTTCTTTCCGCTATTCCCCTGGGCCGGCTACTGCTCGGCAGGCGCGGCGTGCGGCTTGATCGTCGTGCGCGGCATCGTGCGCAAGGAGGAGGGGCGAGCGCTGACGCTGCTCTCTCTCGTCGGCGCAGCGCTCGTGGCGCTGGGGCTACTACTGCAACGCTGTCCGCGCGTCTATCCGCAGGAGGACTTCTGGCACACCAGCCCCAGCTTCTTCTGGATGCGCACGGGCGTGGTGCTCGCGCTGCTGGGGCTGGCCTATCTCTGGCACCTCCTGCCATTCTCGCGCTGGCCCAGCGCACTGCGCCAGATGGGACGCACCAGCCTCTTGATCTACTGGGTGCACGTCGAGATCGCCTACGGCAACGTCANNCTGGCTGTCGCTGGTGCGAACGAACGGCTGGCGCCTGATCCCAAGGCGCGTCGCGGTGGCCGCAGGCACCTGAGCGCTCTCTGGCAGGCGCACGCTGAGCTCAACCGCGTTGCCAGCGATGCCAGGCCATGCTCGCGACTCCAAGGTTTCTCGCGCGACGCCGTGCGCTTCTGTGCCAGAATGGCCAGCGCCGTTGGGGGCAGACGCGGCGGATTGCCATGGGGTGCCCTGTGAGATGTCGAGCGGTCGGGTTCGCACTCCTCAGCGGACTGCTGCTCGTCTCCGTCGCGCGGACCGGCGATGCCCTCTGGACGCCCGATCGGGGGGACGGCACGTACCGCAACCCAGTGCTCTATGCCGACTACTCGGACCCGGACGTCATCCGTGTGGGCGAGGACTTCTATCTCACGGCCTCGAGCTTCAACTGCATGCCCGGGCTACCGATCCTGCATTCAAGGGATCTCGTCAACTGGACGATCATCGGCCACGCGCTCACGCGACTCGATCTTCCCGGCTATGACACGCCGGCGCACGGCCGCGGCATCTGGGCGCCGACGTTACGCTTCCATCAAGGCCGCTTCCTGATCGTCGTGAGCACGCCGGACGAAGGCATCCTCATGACGCAGGCAACGGATCCCCGCGGGCCTTGGTCGAACCCGGTCTTCATCAAGCAGGCCAAGGGCTGGATCGACCCCTGCCCGTTCTGGGACGATGATGGCAACGCCTACCTCGTGCACGCGTTCGCCAAGAGCCGGGCAGGGATCAACAGCGTGCTCTGCTTGCACCGCATGAAGCCAGACGCGACCGGGCTGCTCGACGAGGGCCAGATCGTCTTCGATGGCCACGCCAACCATCCCACGATGGAAGGCCCGAAGATGTACAAACGCGACGGATACTACTACGTGTTTGCCCCGGCCGGCGGCGTCAAGACAGGTTGGCAGGCTGTGCTGCGCTCGAAGAGCGTCTTCGGCCCGTATGAAGACCGCATCGTCCTGCGCCAGGGCAGGACCATGGTGAACGGCCCTCATCAGGGAGCCTGGGTCGAAACGGCGAGCGGCCAGTCGTGGTTCCTGCACTTCCAGGACCACGGAGCCTTTGGACGCATCGGCCATCTGCAGCCCATGCGTTGGGTGGACGACTGGCCGGTGCTGGGCGAGGACCTGGACGGCGACGGCGTGGGCCATCCGGTCATGGCGTGGAAGAAGCCGGACACGGGCCGAGCCTCTGCGGTTGCCGTGCCCCAGACGAGCGACGAGTTCGACGCCGGGCAACTGGGTCTCCAGTGGCAGTGGCCGGCGAATCCCCGGCCCGAGTGGGCCTCCCTGTCCGCGCGGCCGGGCCACTTGCGGCTCTCCGTCCAGCCCCGTCCCAAGGGCGATCTCGCGCAGGGGCTGATCGCGCTCACGCAGAAGTTCCCGGCACCGCCCTTCTGCGCCGTGACTGCGGTCGAGCTGGACTCGGCCTCGTCGGGAGACCGCGCTGGGCTGGTCGTGACCGGGAGAGAGATCGCGTCGCTGGCCGTTCTCACGCGTGGTGCGCAGAACACAGTGGTCCTGCTCATCGGTGAGGAGGAGCGCGCCAGCCGGCCGCTGTCGGGAAGAGCGGCGGTGTTGCGCGTGTGCGTCGACGAGAACGCGATCTGTCGCTTCAGCGTGAGCGCGGACGGCCGGGAGTTCCAGCCGATCGGCGAGCCATTCAGCGCGTCGCCGGAGCAGTGGATCGGCGCCAAGGTGGGTATCTTCGCGGTCAACTTGGAGGGCTCGGTTCACGGCGGCCATGCCGACTTCGACTGGTTCCGCGTCACCGCGCCTCCCAAGGCGCGCCGGGGTAGCCAAGGCTAGCGCTTGATGGCCCCGTTGTGGCCCAGCGTGAGCTCGAGCACGAGACGATGACGCTTCCAGTCTGTGGGCAGCGACACAAACACGTCCTCGCCGACGGTATCTAGACCGAAAGGCGTTGCGCGTCCGTCCAACGTAGCTGCACGCACCTGAGCGCTTTCCGGCAAGCGCACGCTGAGCGAGCCTGCATCGCCGCCGCGCCCCGCGTAGTCGACGATCAGCCGATCATTGGTCGCACGGCGCTCATCGAGCACGAGCGCGCGGCCGCTGGCCGGTTCGAGCAGGGCCAGCCGCCCGCCAGCGCCTCCCAAGCGCAGGCGCACGTCGAGCCGGTCGGCGTTCAACGACACGCCGAACAGGCCGTGCAACACCGCGTCGCCGAGTGCGGCAGCGCTGCCGGCGTAGCGGGCGCTGCCGCGTCCCTTGCCCTCGCGCTCGTTCCACTCGTAGAGGCCCCCGCTCAGGCGCACGCGATGCGCCAAGGCCCGCAGATGCTCGATCGCGCGCTGCGAGCGGCCGCGCTCGAACTCAGCGCGCACGAAACGCCCGGCATACCAGTCCCACTGGCCACCGTTCTGGTACTGCCACTCCTGCGCCATGGCCGCGTGCTGGAAGACGCCGGCTCGATACGGGGGCAACAGAGTGGCCGCGATCGTGGCCAAGGAGTACTGCGTGCGGCGCTGCTCCGCGCACGCGAAGACGCGGCGTGCGCGCTCGTCGTCTCCGACTCCTGCGAGCAGCGCGACGGCATGTCCGCCCATGGCGAAGACGTCGTCGTCTTGCGGAAACCCGCGCGCCAAGGCCGGCGTCAAGAGACGGTGCATGCGGTAGAAACCGCGCTGCGGCTGCCAGAGCTCTCGCTCGATCGCCGCGCACAGGTGCTCGGCCTCCGCGCGCCAGCGCTGCGCGTGGATGCTGTCACCGAGCACCGCGTACAGCGCCGAGAGATCGCGCGCGGCCTGGGCAGCCTG
>PMCG01000036.1:1828-3625 GCA_003155335.1 Acidobacteriota bacterium | reverse complement strand
TACGTCACCTGGTCCTCCATGATGTCGGGGCTTCTGTCCCAGCGCGAGTAGATGATCACCTGCGTGTCCGAGAGGTCCGGGATGGCGTCGACCGGGATGTGCGTGAGCGTGTAGATGCCGTAGGCAACGACGACGCTCGTGGCCAGGAGAACGAGGAGGCGATTGTGCGCGCTGAAGCGGATCAGGGCTCGGATCATGACTGGACTCTCAGTGCTGATGGCCGCTCATCGACGTGAGCGCGGCCTTCAGGCTGGACTCCGAGTCGAGCAGGAAGTTCGCGGAGGTGACGACGCGGTCGCCTCGCGCGAGGCCGCTCAGCACCTGCACGCCCTCTGGCAGCGCGGCGCCGATCTCGACCCGGCGTGGCTCAAGGCGTCCGTCCGCGCGATCCAGGAACACCAGCTTGCGATCGCCGGCGTCGATGACGGCGCTGGCGGGCACGACCAGGCCGCGGCCGAGGTCGGCCTTGAGCAGCACGTCGGCGTACATGTCCGGTTTGAGCGCTGCCGTGCGATTGTCGACCTCGACGCGCACCTTGACCGTGCGGGTCTTCTCGTCGACGGTGGGCGAGATGTAGGTCACTGGCCCGCGCCAGGTTTGCCCCGGAAGATACGCTGCGCTCACCTCTGCCTGCATGCCCAGACGCACGGCAGCCAGGTCGGAGACGTAGACGTCAGCCAGCACCCACAAGTGGTTGAGATCGGCGATGTCGAAGAGCGTGTCGGCCGGCATGACGCGCATGCCTTGGACCGCGCTCTTTTGGAGGACATAGCCGCTGACGTCGCTGTGCAGGTCCACGGCGCGTTGAGCCTTGCCAGCGCGCGCGATGGCGTCGATGTCCTCTGGCGCGATGTCCCACAGAAGCAGGCGCTGGCGCGCCGCCTCGAGGAGCTCGGCGCTGTTCTTGGCGACCTCGGCCACGTCGCTCTTGGCCAGGCGGTCGCGGGCGCGCAGCGCGAGCAGGAACTCCTCCTGGGCGGCGAGCAGCTCCGGGCTGAACAGGGCCACGAGATGGTCGCCACGCTTCACGTACTTGCCGGTGAAGTCCACGTAGAGGTGCTCGACATACGCCTCGTACTTGGTGTGAACGTGGTGAATGCGCGTCTCGTCCGGCGTGATGCGGCCCACGGTACGGATCACGTGCTCGATGAGCTCCTCACGCACCTGTTCGCTGCGAATCCCGAGCAGTTGGCGGCGCTCGGGCGAGAGCGCGACCACGGCACGTCCCTCGACTGTGCTGGCCGCTCCAGCCAGCTCATCCTCGTAGACAGGAATGAAGTCCATGCCCATCGAGTCCTTGGCGGGTCGCTCGGAATGGACGCTCGGGTCCATCGGCGAACGGTAGTAGGCGATCTTGTGTTGGCCCGGAGAAGTAGCTGGCGCGGTTGTGACGGCCGATGCCGGGGCCGAAGGCGCCGCGGTGGGCACGAGCTGCATGCCGCAGATGGGGCAGTTGCCTGGTTTGTTCGAGACGTACGTCGGATGCATCGGGCAGTGGTACAGCGCCTCGTGCGCCGCTGCCGCGCGTCCTGCATGCTCGGCCGACTTGCGGCAAGCAGTCCCGGTGAGTCCTGGGACCAAGACCAGCAGCCCGGCCCCGAGCCACCCGATTCGTGCAGTGTTTCTCATGGCCTTCTCCTCATCGCCCGCTCATGCCGCCGCCCGTTGCTCCGGCTCCGCTCGCGCCCGAGGCGGGCGTCGCGCCGGCTGCCGCCATCTCCGCGTTCTCCCCGAGACTCGCCTCTTCCAGGCTGGCCGCGAGGCGTGCGTGGTCCGCCAGGAGTCGCGCGAGAGTCC
>PMCG01000036.1:0-1812 GCA_003155335.1 Acidobacteriota bacterium | reverse complement strand
GCTGCCGTCCGCTAACGCCGCAGCTTCGGCCACGGCAGCCGCGCGCCTCTGGCGCTGAAGAGGCAGCGTGACGCCGACCCCTGCCTGCCACATCGGGTCGAGCCTGCCGCGGTTCATGTAACCTGCCTGGAGCGCGAAGTCGGGCTTGTACTCCTTCTGCGCGAGCGCCAGCACGAGACGCCCGCGCTCGACGGCAAGCCGTGCACTGGCCAGCTCCGGACTCACTGCGCGCGCTTGCTCGACCACCTCGGGCACTTGCCTGTCGAGTGGCCGCAGCGTCAGCTTCCCTGAGGTCTCGATGGGCGAGTCGGGCGACCGAGCGAGCAGGCGATTCAGCTCGGCCAAGCGGATGTCTGCCTCGGCGGCTTGCTCGGCCTCGCTCTGCTCGACGCGCGTCAGCTCGACCTGGACGCGCAGCACATCCTGCTGCGCGCCGAGACCAGCGGCATATCGCGCCCGCACGACGGCCTCGGTCTCGCGCCACGTCTCACGCAGCTCGCGCGTGAGCGTCTGCAGCTCGCGTGCGAGCAGCAGGCCGTAGTAGGCACGTCTCACGTCGGCCGCGACGCGCAGGCGGGCCCGCGCGAGTTGCTGCTCGACCTGATCGGCCTCGCGCGAGGCGATATCGCCCCTGAGCCCACGCTTGCCCGGGAAAGGCAGATCCTGACTGGCCGTGAACGCCAGCGTCGTCATCTGCTGCTGCCCGAGACTGGGAGACCAACCGTCGTTCGTATAGCCGACNNTCCCCGTTCAAAGGAATCTCTGCGGCGGACGCCGGCAGCGCGAGCCCCTGTGCGATCGCGGCCACCACGCCGAGCCAGACCCAGAAGCGACTTCGCGCGCGCGCTGTGATCCTGGCACCAATGCACATGACTTCGATCTCCTGCGGTGCGGCCTATATGCCGGTCTTCTTCCGCTCAAGCGTCGTGCCGCACTTCAGGCACCGGCCCGGCGTATCGGAGACCACCTCCGGATGAATCGGGCAAATGTACTGTGCTGCGTCGGGAACCGCCCTGACCGGCAGCGTCAAGCGCGTTGCGGTCTTCGTCGCCCCTGACTCCTCGAACTCCACGACGACTCGCTCACCGAGCCGGGCGTCGCACTTCGCCAGCTCAGCGTCGCCTCGAGCGCAGACCGTCCGCGCGTCGACGACGAAGTCCACGCTCTTGCCTGTGGCCGTCTTGACCGTCAGACGCTGAGCGCCGACGGTGGCGATCGTTCCCTCTAGCGAGGGTGTCTGCCCAGCCTGAGCGAGCGCGTACGACGCCACGCCGACCATGACTGCGGCGAACCAGACGGAATGGACCTTACTCATGATTCCTCCTTAGAACCGCCCCGTCGCTGGGGCAAAGCTGTGGACTCTCCGAAGTGAATACGATTCTAGCGGCTATTCCGGACGCTTCCGACGTCCCGCAAACGTGTGGGTGCGGCCGCGTTCCAGAGCGCCGTGGGTGCGGATCAGATCCGAAGGATGGTTGGGGGAGGAGACGGTGAGACGGCAACGCGTCCGACGCGGCAGGTAACGAAACCGCAAACGGCTGCGTCACCGATGCCGATGAGGGCGGCCGGCAACACGGCAGCCTCGGGCGCAACTGAGGCCAGCGCCATGATTGGCGCCTGCCCCTGCTCCGCGAGGCACTGGCATGAGGACTGCGCCGCTCTCATCATCGGCATCTTGCTCGCGCAGCAGGCGTGGCCGTGGGCCTGGACTCTTGTGGAGGCTGACGCGCAGCACGTGCAGGAATCCCAGCCGCTGGCAGCGAGACCGAGCACCATCACGACAGCGGCGACGATGCGCGAAACGCGTCTCAT
>PMCG01000042.1 GCA_003155335.1 Acidobacteriota bacterium | reverse complement strand
AGGTCGTGGTAGCCCTCGTTGGCCTCGCTGGCGAGCACGCGCACCAACACGACGATCTCCTCACCCTCGGAGGACGCCGTCTTGGCCGCCAGCGCCATCAGCTCGTGCGAGCCGAAGTTGCGGGCGCGCAGATAGTCGTAGGTCAGCGGCTCGAACAGCAGTCCTCCGTACAGGAAATAGCTCGGCCGGCAGTCGTACTGCGGGGGTGCGACCAGGTTGCCGCTGCTCAACGGCCGGTTGAGCGGCACGACCAGCGAGGCGACCTGACCGTCGCGCAGTATCTCCACCGAGATCGTCTGGCCGATCTGCAGGTTGTCCGCGAAATAGGAGAGCGACGTGCGCTCTTGCGGCCGGAACTCGATCGTGCCGTCGTTGGCGATCGGATGGCCGGCGATCGAGAGTAGGACGTCGCCCGCACGCAGGAGCTGCGCTGCGGCAAAGCCAGGACGCGTTCCCAGGATCAGCACGCCGGTCTCGTCCGCCGGCATTCCGTAGTGGCTGCGAAGGTCGGCGTTCTCCATCTTCTGCTGCCGGATGCCCAGACTCGGGAATCCGCCGTAGTGGCCGTCGGCCACGTCCGCGAGGAAGTGCTCGATGATCGGCGTCGGCACCATGTAGGCGATGTTCTGCGACATGAAGACCACCTGCATGGCGATGCCGACGATGCGGCCGTCAACCACAACCGGACCGCCGCTGTTGCCCGGGTTGAGCGCCGCGTCGATCTGTCCGCCGAGCAGATTCTGCGCGCTATGGACATAGTCGATGTGCTCGATGCGCGAGAGAACCCCACGCGTGATCGAGAGCGAGTCGCCGCCCTCCGGGAAACCGAGCGCGGAGACCTCCTGCTGCAGCGGGGGCAGCGGCGCGAGCTTGAGCGGCGTGACGCGGTCGAAGAACCCCGGGGTGTCAACGGTGAGCAGGGCCAGATCGGCCTCATGCGAGACGAACTGGACGCGAGCGGTGTGCCGCTCGGCCTGGCCATAGCGGCGCACTTGGATGAGTGTGGCGTTGCCGACCATGTGGGCGTTGGTCAGGATGCGGTGGCCCTCGATGATGCAGCCTGAGCCCGTGCCGGAGTACACCCAGCCGGGCGCCCACGGGTCGAGGTGCTGCGGGACCTGGTAGGTCGTGTAGACCTTGACCACGGCCGCGCGAACCTCCTCGGACTCGCGGCCTGACGCTGCCTCGCACGGCAGCAGTCCGCCGACAAAGAGCGGGAGAGCCAGGCCAACCGTCGTCCCAGTGCGCTTCAGCCACCGCATGTGCGCTGCTATCCCGCAACGTAAGTCCGTTCGTCTCACGTGTCCTCCCTCACAGGGCAACTCGCAACGGCACCCCAGGCGCATGTCGCACGTCTTCTTCGCATCCTATGGGTTAGATACCGGGAACGCAACGAGGGTTCCACGTATGGCTCGCGGCAGAAGGTGCGAGAGCCGTCAGGCGTGCGAGCCGCGCGTGGCGGTTTGACGCACCACGGCGTCCGCGCCAGACTGCGACGAGATGCGCGCGAGAGGTCGCTTCACGATCGCCGTACTCCTGGCTTCGTCCTCGCTCCTGCCAGCGCACGCGACTGCGCAAGCCAAGTTGGCCACAACCAAGATCGGCGACGTCGGCGAGGTGGCGCTGCCGGCCGCAGCCGCTGCTCTGGCGCTGGCCCACCACGACGGCAAGGGGATCCGTGAGCTTGCGCTCGCGAGTGCGACAACGCTGGGCGTCGTGTTCACCCTCAAACCGATCATCAATCGGCGTCGACCGAACGGCGGCAACCACTCCTTCCCGAGCGGTCACACGGCGAGCGCCTTCATGGGCGCCGCGTTTCTCCAGGTGCGCTACGGATGGGCCTACGGCTTGCCGGCATACGCAGCGGCGACGTTCGTGGGGTACAGCCGGGTCCATGCCAAGGAGCACTGGACGACGGACGTCGTGGCCGGGGCAGCCCTGGGCATCGCGTCGAATCTGGCTTTCACGCGCCGCTACCACAGGGTGCAGCTCACGCCGACGGCCGTGCCTGGGGGTGTCGGCGTTTCTGCGCTGGTCGCGTGGTAGTCGAGTCGCGCGCGTCAGGACGATCTGGTCTTCCAACGTGTCCCGCTGGCGCTGTCCTCGAGCGTGATCCCGAGTTCGACGAGTCGCGCGCGGATGCGGTCGGCCAGGGCGAACTGCTTGGCCTGGCGCAGGGCGCTGCGCATCTCGATCAGCAACTCCACGAAGGCCGCGATGTCCTGCGACCGGCGCACGGCAGGCGCGAGGCGCAGGCCCACGACGCCGGCCAGCTCACGCAACACGCCCTGCGCCTTGAGGAACGGCGCGCCGCCGATGCCCGCGTCGCGTGCCGTGTTGATGGCGCGCACGAGATCGAACAACGCGGCCAGAGCCCCGGCTGTGCCCAGGTCGTCGTCCATCGCTGCCCCGAAACGNNTCGTTGTAGGTGAGCGGGCTGCGGTAGTGGCTGCCGAGGACGATCAACCGGAAGACGTCGGCGTCGTAGCGTTCGAGGAAGCTCGCGAGCGTAACAACGTTCCCGAGCGACTTCGACATCTTTTCGACTTCATGCGTCTTCGGATTGACGAGCTCGAGCATCCCGTTGTGCAGCCAGTAGCGGGCGAAGGGCTTCCCGGTCAGGCCTTCGCTTTGNNTCGTGGTGCGGGAAGATCAGGTCGTTCCCGCCGCCGTGGATGTCGATCTGCTCGCCGAGATGTTTCATGCTCATGGCGCTGCACTCGATGTGCCAGCCCGGTCGCCCGGCGCCCCACGGGCTCGGCCACGCCGGCTCGCCCGGCTTGGCCGCCTTCCAAAGTGCGAAGTCCGCCGGCGATTCCTTGCGCGCATCGACCTCGAAGCGCGTCCCGGACAGCATCTCGTCCAACGATCGCCCGGAGAGTTTCCCGTAGTCCGTGGTCGCATGCACGCGAAAGTACACATCGCCGCCGGCCGCATAGGCGTGCCCTTTGACGATCAGCCCCTCAATGAAGGCGATGATCTCTGCCATCGTCTGCGTCGCGCGCGGATACGCGGTGGCCGGCAATACGTTCAGGGCTTGGAGTTGTCCCATGTAGTCGCGGATGTAGCCGAGGGCGAGCTGCTGGGGCTCGCACCCGAGCGCCTGCGCACGCGCGATGATCTTGTCGTCGACGTCCGTGAAGTTGACGACATGCCGCACCTGATAGCCGCGCCATTCCAGGTGACGCCGCAAGACGTCGAACACGATGGCCGACATGGCGTGGCCGATGTGCGCGTCGTCGTAGACGGTGACGCCGCAGACGTACATGCGCACGACGCCGGGCTCGATCGTCTCGAAGGCCTCGACGCGTCTGGTGAGCGTGTTGTAGAGCCGAATTGCCATGGACGCGGTCCCCTCCTCAGGGGGCCCCAAGCGGAGCGGGCGTTGCCGGCCACTCGCCGCGGCGTGCCCCTCGGCCGCGGTAGGGTATCAGGGGAGCGGCCTCCAAGTCGATTCGCGGCGGCCTGCGCGCGCCGGGGCAACGCTCGCTACGACTCCTCCTCGGCGATCGCGTAGTGGGTGACGACGAGATCGATATCGAGTGCGCCGGCTTGCCAGAGAAGCTCGGCCGGGAACAGGTCGCTTTGCGCCACGACGTCGCGGCGCTGGATGGCGAAGTCCAGGCACATCTCTTCCACGCCGGGATAGCTCCCCAGCCGGCGCAGATCGTCCTCGTGCTCCCCCAGGAAGCGCAGCGCGTCGCGCACCTGCGCGGCCAGATCGTTGACGCTGGCATCGCTCACCACAACGTTGAACCCTGAGGCGCCGCGTTTCGGCCCGTCTGGCTGGCCAGGCAGACGCGGCTCGCCGCGCCGGAAGATCGGGGTCGGCACAAGCCGACTGTCCTGCAAGTACGCGTCGACGTCGAACGCCGTTCCGATCACCCGCAACACGCAGCTCACAATCTGTGCCTCTTGATCGGGCTGCCAGGATCGACGCGCCGAAGCCGCTCCCCACCTGTTCCGGCGGCCACTAACCTGCCCCGCGGCCCGGGGTTGTGCGCCGCGNNGTACTCCCACAGCTCGCCGTCCGGAAGGTAGAGCAGCCGCCGCTCGCGCACGGGCTGGGCCACGCGGCAGCGATCGCAGAAGAGGGCCGAGGCCTGGAAGTCCCCGAACGCATCGGGCGCAGCGTCTTCTTGCGCGGGCCGCGCGCGTGGGTGTCGTGGGTACATGGCGCCGTGCTGCCGACAGCTAGAACACGCTGAAGACCGTGCGCTCCTGGCCGATGCGAAACGCGACGGGCTGGTCCACATGCCGGGCCGGCTGGTAGCGCCACAGATCGAGCGCCTTCAAGATGCGATCGGCGTACGTCTCGAACGCACCCGGGAGTTGGATGTCGTAGAGGCGACCGTCGACACCGACGACTGCCTCGAATTCGACCTCGCCCGCGTAGTGCACGCGCTTGCGATCGTCACGCCGGAGTGGCGCCACCGAGAGCAGCCTCTGATGCGACGTCGTGACCGTGCGCGCCAGCATGCGCTCCTCGGGCGTTGCCTTGAGCTGCTTGTCGGCCACCGGACCACGACTCCCGGCCGCCTTCAGGGCGAACGACACGCCGTGCTCCGCGAGATAGCGCTCGGGAGTTTGCAGCACGCGATCGACCTCTGCTTTGAGATCGGTGATCGAGCCGCCTGAATCGAGACCGGAGATGACGAGCTGGTACTCACGCGGCGGCTTCGAGCACTTGCGGGCCGCAGGCTGCTGCTCGATGCGTGGAAGGCCGATCGGCTCCAGGGTGAAGCGGGCTGTGCCTCCGCTGAGCGTGGCGCTCGTGACAAGCACACCCATGTCGCAACTGCCCTTATCGAGAGCGGCACCACGCGCGTGAGAGATCTTGCTCTTCTCGGCAAGGCCCGGCAGGATCCTGGCCTGGCCCTGATACGCCTGAGCAAGGTCGGCGGCAGCGCCGGCCAAAGGCGCGCCTTGCGGCCCGCGAGCCGGATGACAACCTGACAGCACCGCCACGCCGACGATCGTCAGCCCGACCTGGAGAATCCTGGCAACACGCATCTCACGACCTCCCTTCGTCGTCAGAGCGACAGCGGATGGACGAAGCCTTGCGGCTCGATGAACTGTGACCGTACGCCCGCCGTGAATGCGTGTCAAACGACGCAGCCAGGCCAGCGTGGCGCGGAGCTTTCCGCTCAGCTAGCGCGCGTAGTCCGGTTCATTCCCCGGCTTCCACTTGATGTTGCAGCCGCTGCTCGGGAGCTGCGGCTCGGGCACGGGCGCGCCGGCGAGCACGGCGTCGAGGGCCGCGCGGAGGTCGCGACCCGTGACCGGGACGCCGTTGCCGGGACGGGCGCCGTCGAGCTCCCCTCGGTAGACGAGCCGGCGGTCCGCGTCGAAGAGGAAGAAGTCCGGCGTNNCGACGGCCCCGGTCGAAAAGGAAGAAATCCGGCGTGCAGGCCGCGCGATAGGCCTTGGCCGTGGCCTGGCTCTCGTCGTGGCAGAGCGGGAACGAGAAGCCCGCTTCGATCGCCATCTGCCTGAGGCTCGCCGGCGCGTCATCGGGATACGCCGCGGCATCGTTGGCGCTGATGGCGACGATTCCCACGTCCTGGCTCGCGTAGTCTCGCCCGAGGCGCGCCAGTTCGGGCTGAACGTGTCGCACGTACGGACAATGGCGGCAGACGAACATGACGAGCAGTGCCTTCTTGCCGGCGAACGAGGCGAGCGTGACGCTTCGGCCGCTGACGATGTCCGGGAGCGAGAAATCCGGGGCCTTGGTTCCCAGGGCCAACATGGTGGATGGGGTCTCGGCCATTGTGTACCTCCTCATCGGAGCGACGCGCTCGGCGCCGCCAGACTCGTACTTGGTACGGGGTGCTTGTCCCGTGCGGATTGACGTCGACGAACCACGCGGCTGCATCGCCTCCGGACCTGCG
>PMCG01000116.1:323-3987 GCA_003155335.1 Acidobacteriota bacterium | reverse complement strand
ATGCGCACGCCGTGGTGAACCTCGTAGCGCTCCTTGAGGCCGCGCAGGATGGCGATCGTGTCGGCGACGTCGGGCTCGTCGACGTAGACCGGCTGGAAGCGCCGCGCCAGGGCGGCGTCCTTCTCGATGTGCTTCTGGTACTCGTTGAGCGTCGTGGCGCCCACGCAGCGCAGCTCGCCGCGCGCGAGGGCGGGCTTGAGCATGTTCGAGGCGTCCATCGAGCCTTCCGCGGAGCCGGCGCCGACGACCGTGTGCAGCTCGTCGATGAAGAGCACGACCTCGCCGTTCGACTCCTGCACTTCCTTGAGGACTGCTTTGAGCCGATCCTCGAATTCGCCGCGGTACTTGGCACCAGCGATCAAGGCGCCCAGGTCGAGGGCCACGACGCGCTTGTTCTTGAGCGACTCAGGCACGTCGCCGGAGACGATGCGCTGGGCCAAGCCCTCGACGATGGCGGTCTTGCCNNCCGACGCCCGGCTCGCCGATGAGGACTGGGTTGTTCTTCGTGCGACGCGAGAGCACTTGGATCACACGGCGGACCTCGTCGTCGCGGCCGATGACCGGGTCGAGCTTGCCCTTGCGGGCCAGCTCGGTCAGATCGCGGGCGTAGCGCTCCAAGGCTTGGTAGCGCTCCTCGGCATTCGGGTCGTTGACGCTCTGATTGCCACGGATCTCCCGGAGAACCCGCAGCAGGCCATCGCGCGTCACGCCAGCTCGCTTCAAAGCCTCGGCCGAGGGCGACTTGCTCTCGACCAAAGCGAGGAGCAGGTGTTCGGTCGAGACGTACTGGTCCTTGAGTGCCTCAGCCTCGCGCAGGGCTTGCTTGAGGACGCTGTCGAGCTTGGGCGCGACGTGTGTGGCCGCGCCTTGTGTCCGGGGAAGCCCGGCCAGGGCGCGCGCCACGTCCCCTTCGATCGACGCCACGTTGGCGCCGAGCTTGCCGAGCGCTGCGGGCACGACGCCGCCCTCCTGGGCGAGCAAGGCGCCGAGCAAGTGCTCAGGCATCACCTCTGGATGATCGGCCTTTTCAGCGCCTGTCTGCGCCGCAGCGAGTGCCTCCTGAGCCTTGATCGTGAACTGATCCAGTCGCATCGATCGCCTCCAAGTTCGAGGATAGAATATGAGCCGCTGCGTGTCAAGCGATCTGAGCGCATCGCCATAAGCTGTTTGCCGGCATTGAGCGGTCTTCCCGTGCCGATGCGCCTGCTCAAGTCCCTCCCGGAGTTACTCTTCCCGCGAAACGCCTCACCCGTCTCATCAGGGCCTCGTGCGCCCGTGAACCCCCTGCCGTGTGATATAAGAAGCCGCTGAAATCGCCCTCTCGTGGGGAGAATCGGAAGGGCATATCCTTGCAGCAGAAACTCACAAGCGCGTTCAACGATCGCTTCAGGCAGCAACCCGCCCTCATCGTCCGCGCGCCGGGGCGCGTTAATCTCATCGGCGAGCACACGGATTACAACGACGGCTTTGTCTTTCCGATGGCCATCGACCGCGCCGCGTGGATCGCGCTGCGCCCGCGCAGCGACGCCAAGGTCATCGCCACCTCGCTCGACTTTGGCGAGACCAAGGAGTTCGACCTCGCGTCGCTCAAGGCTGCCTTCGACGCTCCGAAGCAGGACGGCTGGCTCGAGTACCTGAAGGGCGTCGCCTGGGCGCTCCAGGATGCCGGCTTCCAGCTCAAGGGCTGGGAAGGCGTCGTCGCCGGAGACGTGCCTATCGGCGCAGGCCTCTCATCGTCCGCTGCTCTCGAGGTCGTCACCGCCCGCGCCTTCGCCGCTGTCTCCAACCTCGAGTGGAAACCCGGCCCGATGGCGCTTCTCGGGCAGAGGGCCGAGAACAAGTGGGTGGGCGTCAACTGCGGCATCATGGACCAGCTCATCTCGGCCGCAGGCGTCGAGGGGTGCGCTCTGCTCATCGACTGCCGCTCGCTCGAAACGACACCGGCCCCCTTGCCCAAGGGCACGGTCGTGGTCGTGCTCGACACCGCCACACGCCGTGGCCTCGTGGACTCCGCCTACAACGAGCGCCGTGCCCAGTGCGAGGCGGCGGCCAGGCACTTCGGAGTGAAGGCGTTGCGCGACGTCAGCTCCGCGCAGTTGGCGGCCCGCGCCCCAGAACTAGATCAAACGACGCTCAAGCGCGCGCGGCACGTCGTCAGCGAGAACGAACGCACACTCGCGGCCGCCGAAGCGATGAAGCGGGGTGACGCGCCCGCCGTCGGTCGTCTGATGAACGAGAGCCACGAGAGCCTGCGCTACGACTTCGAGGTCACAAACGACGGTCTGAACGTGATGGTGGAGTGCGCGCAGAGCGCGCGCGGCTGCTACGGTGCGCGCATGACGGGCGCGGGCTTCGGCGGCTGCGCCGTCGCCCTGGTCGCTGAAGACCACGCGGACGCGTTTGTGCAGCAGGTGAGCGCCGCGTATGCCAAGGCCGCCAAGCTGGCCGCGCACGCCTATGTGTGCCACGCGGCAGCCGGGGCACGCATCGTGTCGTGACCCGCCCCGGAGCACCCGGCCGCCTCAGGGGGTCACGGCCGCCGGCCCGCTCGCGAATCCCTTCCGCACGAAGAGAACCAGCTCGACCCCTGGCCGCAACGCGAACGGGCCGAGCCGGTCGAAGCTCGTCCCGAGGGACGCGGTGAGCGTCGCGTCCTGATCGAGCCCACCGATCACGATCTCGCTGGCGCGCGAGTTCTCGGCTACGTCCTCATACGCTGTGTTGTGGTAGCGCCTGAGATACCACGGCAGGGGCCAGTGCTCCCTGGCCGGGATTGCGATGCGCACGTTCTCGCCCTGGCCGCTCAGCTTCGCGACGCGGTCCACCGCGGCGATAAGGTCGAGGAACGCCCGGCGCGTGTGTGCGTAGACNNCGCCATCGTCGACGCGGCGAGCACGACGAGAGCCCCAAGCCAGGCGAGCCGACGACGCGCGAGCACCTCGACGGTATAGCCCGCGAGCAGCGCCAGTGGCAGGGCTATGCGGATCGCCAGCCAGGGCGTCACAGAAGGGACAACCCCGTGGATCGCCAGCGTCCCGATCGAGCAGGCCGCGAGAAAGGTGACAGCGCGACTCTCCGGCCGCCACAGCGCCAGTAGCAACCCCAGCGCGTACGCGATGACGAGCGGTTTCTCGGTCTGCCAGAGTAGGATCGTGGACTGCGTCCACGGATAGGAGCCGGTGCCAAGCCACAGCGCGAGCCCCACGAGCGCGACGAGCCCAGCCCACGCCCAAGCACGACGCGAGAGGAAATCCAGGGTGTGGCCCGTGCGCAGAGCCAGGAACAACAGCACCAGTAGCAGACACAACGCACACGCGATGAAGAGCGGCTTCCCGCTCTGCCAGAGCCGGATCATGTACTCCACTCCGCCAGTGCCAACCCACAGCGCGAGCACAACGACCGCCCCGAGTCCAAGCCACGCCCAGGCGCGGCGCGCGAGCACCTCGACGGTATAGCCGGCGAGGAGCGCCAGAGGCAGAACGATGTTGATGGTGAGCCAGGGTGTCTTGTAGGGAGTCGCGCTGTACATCGCGAGCACTCCGACGGTCCAGGCGGCGACAAAGACCACGAATCGGTTCTCAGCCCTCCACAGCACCAGCAAGAATCCCAGCGCGCCCATCACCACCAGAGGCGTCTCGGCTCGCCACAGCCAGTCCAGGTACTG
>PMCG01000116.1:0-266 GCA_003155335.1 Acidobacteriota bacterium | reverse complement strand
GCTCCGCTCGCGCGGTGTCAACCCAAGAAAGGCCAGCGTTGGTCGCAAGTCATCGCGCCAGTGTCGTAGTGCATAGTAGGTCCACATGCCGCCGACGGCTGCCGCAAGCAGCAGGACGGCCGTCAATCCGATCGGCTTTTTCGTGGCGGCCAGCCAACCGATCCAGGCCACGACTGCGAAGATAGATGCCAACCCTGCCCGCCACGCGTGCCGCCAGTGTCGCTGCGCGTGGTAGTAGACCCACGCGCAGCCGACGGCCACGACCA
>PMCG01000388.1:3787-3964 GCA_003155335.1 Acidobacteriota bacterium | reverse complement strand
GTCGTCCAGGGCCAGGCATGGAAACCGATCGGCAACAGTAGTATGTTGTGGCGAGTCTCCGATGTCGCTGCTTGACCTCTTTCGGCCCCAGTGGAAGCACTCGCGTCCCGCGGTGCGTGCGGCCGCAGTGCGCGGCATCAACAACAGCGATCTGCTCGCTGAAATCGCCAGGACCGA
>PMCG01000388.1:3519-3747 GCA_003155335.1 Acidobacteriota bacterium | reverse complement strand
GCGCTCGTGGAAGTCGCCCGGAATGACCTCAACGAGGGTGTCCGAGCACTCGCCGCTGGAAAACTCATCAACGAGGCTCAGGCTCAAGCCGTCTACGCCGAGCTCGCTCGGTCTGCCAGTGCCGCGAGTACGCGCCAGTCCGCGGTCTGGAAGCTCTCCGATCGAGCGCTGCTCGCCGAGATTGCCAAGGCTGACAGCGACCCCGAGGTGCGCAGGGCTGCGGAGCTG
>PMCG01000388.1:0-3505 GCA_003155335.1 Acidobacteriota bacterium | reverse complement strand
AGCCGCGCTCGGCGTTCCACTTGCGGCCTGTACTCAGGACCTGACGCCTCCACCGCCCACGCACCCTGTCGAGGCCTACGTCTTCTACGACGAGAACGGGAACCTCACCCTCGACGCCAGTGAGCTGGCGCGGGTCCCGGCTGTCGACATCACCATTGGCGGGCGCACGGGGCGGAGCGAGCTGCGGACAGGACATGTTTGGATCGAGAACGTGCCAGAGGGCCAGCAGATTGCCGAGGCCGCTCACCTGCCACCCTACTACGTGGAGAAGGTGGCCCTCAGGGTCAATGTCCCTACGACCGAGCCGGTGCTCGTGCCACTCCAGCTCGACATCGGCTCCAATCACCCCAACGTGTACATGGCCTTCGGCGACAGCATCACTGACGGTCTGGGATCGGGCGACGGGCTCGGCTATCGAGAGAAGCTGCAGCGAGGACTCGTCGCTCACTTCGGCGTCGGCACGGTCGTGAACGAAGGTATCGGTGGAACGCGCAGCGGCAAAGCACGCCCCAACGATGCGCTGACACGCATCGACAGTGCGCTCGCTGCTCACCGCCCGGCCTACACGCTGACTCTCTATGGGACCAACGACTGGAACGACGCCACCTGCAAGTGGGGCAACGAGGACTGCCAGACAGTCGTGCACCTAAGAGACATCGCACGCGCCGTGCGCGGCGCGGGGAGTCTGCCAGTTCTCGCTACGATCATCCCCTGCAACCCTGCCTATGCCGCGGACTATTGCCCACCCGAACGCAATGTCTGGGTCGACCAAACGAACCAGTCCCTGCGCTTGATGGCGCAGAGCGAAGGCGTCGTGGTGGCCGACCTCTACGCCGCGTTCATGTCGCAGCCCGACCTCGTCGCGCTCTTCTCGGATCACGTGCATCCAAACGATACCGGCTACAGACTNNCCGCTTGCGCCGACGCCGCCCGACGACGCTCGCGCGCTCGTCGCTGCCGGTGACGGTGAATAGGGCCGGAGGCGGCCAAGGCGCGACTGCCGACCTATTGGGCGAAGCTCGACGACCCCAGGCGCACTACGTCGAGTAGTGGTTCCAGTTCTGCTTCTGGCGCCGGTAGTACTGGCGCGTCCAATAACCCGGCCGTTGAACGGGCGCCGGAGCCTCGTTCCAATAGACCTTCATCACGGTCGGGCCCTCTTGCAGCGCCGGATAGGGTCCAGACCCGTCCGGAAAACGAGGGGCGTTGCCGGGTGACTCGAGGATGATGGCCTCTTCGCGATAGTCGCCTGAGACGTCCGCGGCATAGACACGTATGGCCTTGGTCGGAAAGACGCGCTGGAACTCGCCTGTCAGCGCGTCCACGATGGCTGCGTGCCCGTCGTCGACCATGCGCTCCTTGACCAGCAGAGACTGAAGGCCATTGCCAAACCAGTCGATGGTGAAGATGTCCTCGATGCCGTGCCACGTCCAGTCCCGGGGGCGGGTGTCGTCTACGAGCCACGAGGCGATGATGCGGCCGGACGAATCGAGCACCCACGGCGCCCGCCCGCAAGCCGATGGGGCGAACAGCTCCAGGTTCGTCCCACTGGTGAATTTGCCCATGGCCATCTTGTCGGGATCGATCTCGATGCACTCCTTCCCGTTCGTGATCTCGCAACAGCGGTTCTTCGCGTTGAAGGTCCCGAAGATGATGCGGTCCTCGTCGAAAGCGATGACCTCGTTGTTGCCGCCCTGTTCGGCCAGGGCCACCTCGAGCTTGCCGCCCGGGATCATGTCGCCTATGGCGATACTGTCCACGTCGTACCAGTTGAAACCGGGCCGATCGCGGATGAGGTCCCACTTGTTCACGACGTTGCCGTCCGGCCCGATGATGTTCGAGCCCACGAACTCGTCTCGGCCATCTCCATCCAGATCGGCCTGTCGGGCCGGACGCTTGTCGATGCCTCTGAACTGATCGGTCGTCCAAAGCGTCTCGCCCGTGTCCAGGCGAATCGCCCGCAGCTTGGTCTTGCCCTCCTGCAAGACCGCGTCCCGATCACCCAGCCCACGCAGGTTCGCTACGAGCGCGATGCCGGCCTGTCCGACGTCGTAGCGCTTGATCTCGACGCCGGTCGCGCCGTCGAGGATTCGCAGCCATCCTCCACGAATGACGTAGCCGATCTCCTGGTGGCCGTCACCGAAGAAGTCGCCTGCCATCACGCCCGGCGTATGGGCGCCACCGAGGCTCTGCCAGCGATCGTCCGGGTAGGGAGGGAAGCTCTCCTGTCGGATGCCGGGCGTGGTGATCCACATTCGATGGCCATAGTGATCGTAGGCGGCCACCTCGCGCCAACTCGTGACGAGGTAGTCCATGCGGCCGTCGTTGTCGAGGTCGTGCAGCATGACACCGCCGCCCTCGTCACCCCCCGGTACGCCCTGATCAACTGTGAAGACGAAAGGATTCTCAGCATATTGAACGGCCTGTGTCCGGACCGACGTCGTCAGTGTCGCGCCGAACGGGCCACTCCCCACGTGAGTCATGCGCCAGGCGGGCGTGAGAGTCACGAGCTCGTCAGGTGCCTGGATCGCAAAGTGAAAAGTGTACTCCCCGCCCGCAGGCACGCTGGCGCCGGTGGGCAGCGCGACGCCGTTCTCGTTGGGATGAATCACGACCGTGGGGTCGCTGCCGTTCATCAGCCGTTGGCCGTCACGATTGCCGTCCGGGCCGACTCCCTCGAGTCGGAAGCTGCCATCCCACGCGCTGGTGCCGCTGTTGCGTACGGCGACCTCGACTTGGACGATCTGGCGGGGCTCGAGCGTGGCTGGGACGGTGTGACTGAGAAACACCGCGGCGTCGGTGCTGAGCTGAGACCCGCCACCTGCGCAGGCAACCAATGAGACAGTCGCTCCCAGCAGCCCTCCCATCGCCAGCACCTGCCGGAACGCTGTGCGAACTGCCGCCATCGGACCTCCTCCAGCGGGCTGCTTCACCAGGCGATCTCCCGAGCGAGCCCCGACTCAGAACAGCATATCAGCGGCCTTGCAGAGACATCCTACAGCAGGCCCTGGATCTCCTCGGGCCGAGCGAAGCGCAGGTCTTCGAGCGCCGCGACCAAGGCCTTGGCGCAAGCGCGGCAGTGTTCGATGTCGCCCGGCCCTGTCTCGCCCGGCATCGCGTTGGCAGGCTTCCACAGCCGTTGTTGGGCCTGCTCGTGCGGAATGAACGCGCCGCCCTCCACACGATGCGGCGGCACCCGCTCGTACTTGAAACCAGAAAGGCCTGGGAAGGCATAGTCGAGCAGGTGGTCGATGACGCGGACGATGCGCTGCTGATCGCCCCCGAGCAGGCGGCTGTCGGCGCGCACGGAGACTTCGGTGCCACGCTCGCTGACGGCGATGGCGATCGCGATGGAAGTGCCTTCGATGCGCAAAAGGTCGGTGGCGACCTCGGCGATGACGTCACGATACTCCTGCCGAACGTAGCCGACCGGCGCTATGCGCACCGCTCCCCTGGACTCCATGTTCTGAATGGCGGCTGCGCGGTAGACGTACCATTCGGCCGG
>PMCG01000254.1:3252-4572 GCA_003155335.1 Acidobacteriota bacterium | reverse complement strand
GCGTCAGATCCTGATCGCGCGCGGTCTCCTGCTGTTCGCTGCGCGCGGCGTGAATCATGCGCAGCCCGAGTAGCCACAGCAGGCCAAAGGCGACCCAATGGTCCACCGGCTCGGCCCATCGCAGCAGGACCGTGCCGAACAGAGCGCCCACAAGAGGCAGCAGTGCTTGGAACAGGCCGAAGTGAAAGGCGAGGCGGAAGGTCTGGCGCCGGGCTTTGTGGCGCACCCCGAGCGCAGCGCCGACAGAGAAGGCGTCGGCGGACAATGCCAGGGCTAGGAGCAGGATTTCGGGGTAGCTCATGCCTGTCAAACGACGTCTCGGCTGAACGTCCGAGTCAGCGTGTAGGCCAGCAGCGCAGCGGCGCAGATCGCCACGACCCACCCTGCCAGGCTCGGCGAGTCCTTGAAGCCGTAGTAGAGCATCCAGGCCGAGAGCACAACGAAGACCGCGGCCGCGATGAGGCTTGCCGTGCTCGGCCTCGCTTGCGCCGTCTTCTGGAAACGCACCTTGAACAGGGCCAGCACTGTCAGGGCTGAGAACAGGGTCAGGATCGCGCCGATGTTCTGCAGCACTTCTTGAACCTGGTAGGCGAACACGAGCGCCGTGGCCAAGCCGCCTTGAAGAACGACAGACCAGCGCGGCACCTGGTCTTGCCCGCCGGCGAGCGCCAGCGGCAGGAAGCCATCCTTGGCCATGGCCGAGCAGACGCGCGGCCCCGCGTAGGTGTAGGCACTCATCGTCGATAGGAACGTCACGACCATGAAGGCCGACATGATCTTGGCGCCAGTCACGCCGACGAGCTGGGTCATGATCAGGTGCCCCAACGTCAGCCGGCCGCTCTCCTGCGCTATCGCGATGGCGCGCTCAGGGGTCAGATTGGCAACGAACACCCAGTTGACCACGAGATACACGACGCCCACGAGGCAGCAACCGACGAGCATGGCGCGAGGCACGTCGCGCCGCGGATCTCTGAACTCGGAGGCCGCATAGGCTGCAGCATTCCAGCCGCTGAAGGCAAAGGCGACGTAGAACAGGGAGCCGACAAATGGCGAGAGCGGGAACGAGGCGCTCGCATGCGGGGGCTGCCACGTGGGCCAACGGTTCGTGCCCAGCGAGAGGCCGATCACCACAAACGCGAGCACGAGCGCGGACTTCAGCAGCACCAGCGCGTTCTGGCTCCCGACCGATGAACGCCATCCCCACGCATGCACCGTGGTCAGCGTTGCCACCAGCAGCGCGGCGAGCAGGGTTTGGTTGATCTTGAGGCCGAGCGCTCCAGCAAAGGCCGCTGCAGCCACGGCATTGATGGCGATCGGCGC
>PMCG01000254.1:248-3230 GCA_003155335.1 Acidobacteriota bacterium | reverse complement strand
CCAGGCCGCGAGGATCTGGCCGGGCGACAGGTCCTGGGCCATGTATCCGGCAGAGAGGAACACCCCTGAGCCGATCATCGAAGCCACGACCATGCCGATGCCGGACCAGAGGCCGAGACGCGGGACCGTGGTCGTTTCTTGCTGTCCGCTCACAATGCCCCGTCCGGTCTTGATTGCCAACGATCTATTAGTGCGGTGAGGCGGCTGGTCACTCGCGGGCGATGTTTTCATCGCGCTCAATGTCCTGTCAAGTTCGCCCGCAGGGCGGGGATTCTCTCGCGGGAGTCGCGTCCGCGTTCCGAGTTAGAATGACGCGCACGCGCGGAGGAGCGACGATGGGCAACGAGAGCCTCGGGATTCTGGTCACGACAGTGCCTGGCCCGGGCGTGCTGCACGAGCTGTCNNATCTACTTCGAGATCGAGCAGCTCGAAAATGCCACGGCGCTCACGGACGAGCTGCGGCTGTCACGCTGCCAACGACCGCCAGAAACCGCTCGCGGTCAGCGTCGTCCCGGAAGATCGCCTGCCGCTCGTTGCCGCGGCTGGTCACGTGCCAGATCGCGCCGCCGTGCTCCAGACGAACTGGCCGGCTCACGCTTGCGGTGGCCTGGCGTGATCGCCCGGTTGTGGGGCCGAGCGCCTAAGTTCGCTGTCAACAGCCCGACACGCCGGCCAGAAGATNNATGGCCAACACCCAAGACAGCTCAGTCCACTTGAGTCTAGCCGTAAGCTTGGTGGCGCTGCCCTCGGGCGTGGCGAAGACCACTCCAGAGATGTACGGCACGTACATCGTCCTGAAGCCAGGCTTCAGCACCACTCTGAAGTCCTGACGAGTCCCGCGAACCATCACGCGAACGCGCCTACCGCCGAGCTTGAGGTCTCGGCCAGACAGCGAAGCGAGGCTCCCCCAGGCAAGTTCAGACTTGCAGGCGCTGGCCAACTCAACCCGCGCATAGGGTATGACATAGGCAATCCCTCGCCGCCTGATGTCCCCAAGCGAGTTCTTTGGCACTTGGCTGGTCAAGATCTCCACCGCAACCGGGAAGCGGCACGTCTCATTCCCGACTATCGAACCGGGAGAGACTACTCCCCAGCGGAATCGGCTGTCAATCAACACCGGGCGCTCTGCCTGGCGAGCGCGACTCGATCCGCGGCGGGTCCGTGTGACGGAGTGCGGCTTCGCCATCCACGCTAGAATGATGCCGCCGCAGGGGGGCCACGATGGGCAACGAGAGCCTCGGGATTCTGGTCACGACAGTGCCTGGCCCCGGTGTGCTGCACGACTTGTCCGGCGTGATCGCGCGNNTCTACTTCGAGATCGAGCAGCTCGAGAACGAGACCACACTGGCCGAGGAGCTGCGGGCCCTGTCCGTCGTGCGTCAGGTCGCGCTCGTCCAGAGCTTTGGCCGCGTGTACGGCAAGCGCATCATCATCATGGGTGGCGGCGCGCAGGTCGGTCAGGTCGCCATCGGCGCGATCTCCGAGGCCGACCGGCACAACATCCGCGGCGAGAGGATCTCCGTCGACACGATTCCGCTGGTCGGCGAGCAGGCACTCGCTGACGCGGTCCGGGCCGTGAGCCGGCTGCCGCGGGCCAAGGCGCTCGTGCTGGCCGGGTCGCTGATGGGCGGCGAGATCGAGCGCGCCGTGCGCGAGGTGCGCGAGCAGGGGCTGCTCGTTGTCAGCCTGAACATGGCGGGCAGCGTACCCGATGCCGCCGACCTGGTGGTGACCGACCCGGTTCAGGCGGGTGTGATGACCGTGATGGCCGTGGCTGACACGGCCAAGTTCACCGTCGAGCGCTGCAGCCGCCGCGTCTTCTGATCACCGACGTGAGCGGTGTCCCGAAGGTCCCTGGAGTCTCTGGTCCCTGTCAACGCGTAACCTGGAACGTGGCCCTGTAGGCGCCTGGGTCGATCCGCCCGTCGCCTTTCCGTTCCGGCAGCAGCTCGAGGAGCGCAACTCGAAAGCCGGCGTAGCTAATCACGGGCGGGTAGCGCACGCACGTCGGATCATCCGGATAACGATCGCAGTAGCCCGAGCGGCCCGCATGAGCGCTGTGGACCGTCCCAGTCAGGGGCTCGTACCCAGGCATGCTCAGGGTCGCAACCACCTGCGCGTCGCCTTGCCAGACACAGAGGACGTCCGTCGGACATCGGCCGTCCGACGCGACCTCGACAAAAACGACGTTGAGTCCGACAGAGCTCAGCAGCGCCGACTGGCCCGGCGCGAGAGTGAACTCTTGGGGGGCGGGCGCCGGGACGTCGCGTGGCACGGTGAGCCTGTCGCTCCCGCGACACGCCAGGCAGGCCGCGAGCCCCGCCAGTAGCAACCTGCGCAGCGCTCTCGACCGGCGGCGCATATCATCTTCTTGGAGCCCGATCGCGTTTGTCATGGCTGCACTGAGAGCCTATTCGAAGCCGGCAGAGGCATCAACGCCCCTCGTGGTCGTGCCGCCCTGGCAAAGTGGGAGTCTTCTCTTTCGGTCGTCCCGGTTCCCTCGCGCTTTCTGATCGCCCGCGCTAGCGGCGCCGGGCTTTGGGCGGTCGAGCCGCCTTCTTGATAAGGGACGCCGCGCGCTTGGCCGCCTCTTCTGACTCGAAGCCGAAGACCGCCGAGAACCTCTTCTTGAAGGCCTGGGCGACCGTGAAGCCGATGTTGATGCCGGCAGCTCCCAACGCCTGCGCGATGGCGTGGCCCAGCCCCGGGCGATCGTCGCCTTCGACCAGCAACGCCGGCAGGGTGGCCGGCGCCAGCCCGACGCGGCGCGCCGCCTCAGTCGCTCTCTTGCCGGTGACGGGATAGGCCTCGACCACGGCGCAATGGCCCTCCCCGTGCCGGTGATAGCCCATCACGATCTCGAGGTTGGACGCCGCGAGCGGCGCCAAAGTGCGGGCCAGGGCTCCCGGCACGTTCTCCACCTCGCCGCGCCACAAGACGATCCTTCTCACTCTCGTCGCCATAGTCCGGTCCTCCTCGCAG
>PMCG01000254.1:0-148 GCA_003155335.1 Acidobacteriota bacterium | reverse complement strand
CGCGGAGCGAATGAATGAGCAACGGTCGCAGGAGCGGTAGGGCGTGGGCGTGGGCCGTGAGTGCGCTAGTGCTCGCGGGTCTGGCGCAGTGGGGCTGCCAATCCACGGGGCCGGTGAGCGGGTGCATCCAGTGCCGCTGCGAGTGCCA